>JAIOSR010000325.1 GCA_021107495.1 Desulfobacterales bacterium
CTCGACCCGAACGAGACTCCTCTTGAATGCGCAAAAAGGGAGTTAATAGAAGAGACCGGGTTTTCAGCAAATACCTGGCAGAAATTGGGAGAAATTACGCCGGTTCCCGGTTATTCAAATGAACTTATACACATATTTCTTGCTAACGACCTGATGCCCGCCGAGCAGGACCTGGACAAAGACGAAGTGCTCGATGTTCATGAAGTCCCGTTGGGCAAGGCAATTGAGATGATTCATGAAGGAGCAATCCGGGACAGCAAAACCATCTCAGGACTCTTTATGGCAATCAACCGGCTGAAAGGAAAATTACCCTGAACCTGAGAACGAAAACGAAGAAAAGACATGCCTGACTCCCTTCAAAACCTTCTTGCCGAACAACCTGTGGAGGCATCCGCGCCCTGTCGTATTGATTGCGGGGGCACATGGGACATCAAGGCAATGGCCCTCCCTATGGAGGGCATAGGGCCTGTAACGGTTAACATAGCCTTGAACCTGAGGACATCTGCAACCCTTTTCCCTTATAAAAACGACTGGGTAAAGATATCCTCGCTTGGTTTCCCCGAAGGCGAAACGTTTCACAAGGACAAACTCCCTTTTAATTCCCGGTTCGGCCTTTTTTTTGCTGCTGTCTCGTATTTTGGCTTTTATGGAGTTGCGGTCCGTATCAGATCCCGGTCTCCTGTGAAGTCGTCCCTGGGCGGATCCAGTACGGCCCTGGTAGCCCTTGTCAAGGCACTTGCCAAGGCATCTGCCGGACTCGGCAGAAGAAGCCTTCGGGCAAAGGAAATTCTTTATCTCTCATATCATTTGGAAGACGCTGTTTCCGGCGGAAATTGCGGTATTCAAGACCAGGCCGCTGCTGTTTATGGCGGGGTAAATCAATGGAAATGGCTTTACGGACAAAGGACCGCCCCCTTTGAAAGGACCCCGCTATTGGACCGGCAGGGTCAAAAGGAACTCTCAAAGCGCCTTTTAGTGGCCTACAGCGGTAAAAGCCATGTTTCGTCAACCACCAACCGCAGGTGGATAAAAGACTTTCTTTCCGGCCGCACAAGACCGGGATGGGTCAAGGTCAACGAAACAGTTCTTCAACTGGCTCAAGCAATTAAAAGACAAAACTGGCAAAAGGCGGCAGATCTCTTGCAGGAGGAAATGGCCATACGCAAAGAACTCACGCCCGAGGCCCTTATTCCGATCACAAAAAAACTGGTGGGCCAGGCAGAGCGCGCGGGGTGCGGAGCCAGGTTTGCAGGGGCAGGTGCAGGCGGCTCCCTGTGGGCCATTGGAGGAAAGAAAAACATTGAGCGGCTTGGGGAAAAGTGGAAAGAGACATTGTTACCGGTAAAAGGCGCTAAGGTCCTTGATTGCGGAATAGATTCGGCAGGGGTTATGTAAAAATGATTCAGTTTTTTTGCTGGAAATAAACAGGCCCGAAACTCTCTCCTTCAAAAATTTCCCTGAATTCCCCCAACAGGGCGTTGGTGGCCTGTTCCACCATAAGTACATCCCCTTCACACATAAACTTCATATCCAGGTCCTCGATGGCCTCTTGCAAGTCCTCGAACTGGGAAAGGAATTCCCTGTTTGCGTACCTGGCGCTGATGGTCCTGTGCACATCGATAATGGTTCCGATACAATTTTCAACCCTGAGACGATATTTTTTATTTGAATCCATAGTAGCTGCTAAGGTTAAAGGTTCCAAGGTTCCCCCGCACTATGTGCGGGGATCTTCGACACGGTTCAAGGTTCAAGGACAAACCGATAAAAGGCGGGTTCGATTCTAAACCAAGTGTTTATTTTATCCAGTTCTTGCAGAACACCAGGTGCTATTTCAAAAATCCGGAGCGAATTCTTTGTTGCAGAGGAGATATGAGAAAAATACCACAACGATTAACCTTGAACTGTAAACCGTGAACGGATATTATTTTTTTATGCCTTCCCCACCTCCACGAGCAGATCCATGAGTACCTTGTAAAATTGATCGTTCGCCGAAATACCTCGTTTTAAGATAGACGTAAGTTTGTCCATGTCTTCCCGGTTTATGACCATGTTAACGCTCATGGCAAAGGCCGTCATATTATCCATGGTCTTGAAGGCATCTCCTATCAATGCAAAGAAGATCCTCCTTCGAACAGACATGGAAAGATGATTCATGTACTGGAGAACAGGACTTTGTGCCATTTCAACGCCTTCAAACCTGTCGGATAATACTATCAGGTCAAAATGGTGAAGTCGCAGCGTACTGACGGCCTTGCGGGTGTTTTCCGCCGACACATATTTGTAGCCCAATTCCTCTACAGCCGCCTTCACCGCCTCAACTTCCTGAGGGTCATTTTCTAAAACAAGTGCCAGTTTTACCCCTTCTTCAAAAAAACCGAGAGCTTCAACATCTTCTGCTCCGGATGCGGGCCGGGCTTTAGGTTGTGGCGGTTCAGGCTCTTTTGGGGCCTCGGAAACCGGCTCTTCCGGCTTCTGCCCTGGAGGTTCAAGGGTCAACTTGTTTTTGCACTTGGGACAACTTATGATCGTCCTTTTACCCTTGGGTATCTTTTCATCCGGGATATTCAGCTTGGCCTTACATTTCTCGCAGACGACTTCCATAAAAATCGCTCCTTACATAAATTCTTCATTTTCGTCTTTCCCGTATTCCCCATCCATAGACAATTCTTCAATGTCCGTGGTCTTTTCTCCCCTGGCTGCCTTGACCGAATCAAGCGCCCTGCCTACAATGGCCTTTCTGGACGCATAGCTCATGGCCGTATCTTCCGATATAAGGCCCTGATTAAAGAGATCCGCAATGCACTGGTCAAAGGTCATCATGCCAAACGCCTGGCTCCCTTCAATAATTTCATAGAAGGTCGAGTCTTCCCTCTCACCCTGAAGGATCGTATCCTTGACCCTCAAATTTGATCCCATAAGTTCAAACGCTGCCACTCGCCCGCCCCCCTCCTTGGGAAGAAGACGCTGACAGGCTATCCATCTTACCGTATCCGCAAGTCTGATCCTGATCTGTTTCTCTTCCACCTGATCAAACATACCCACGATCCTGTTTATGGTCTGACCGGCGTCAACCGTATGGAGGGTGCTCAGAACAAGATGACCGGTTTCCGCCGCGGAAAGGCCTATCTCAACCGTCTCCCGGTCTCTCATCTCGCCAACCAATATCACCTTGGGGGCCTGCCTGAGCGCGGCCCTGAGACCCGATGAGAAGGCGTCAAAATCCATACCCAATTCCCGCTGGTTAAACGTGGCCTTTTTCTGGGAGTGCACATATTCCACCGGGTCTTCAAGGGTCACCACATGAACGGAAGATTTCTCATTTATCTCATTCAAGACGGCTGCTAAAGACGTGGTTTTGCCGCTTCCGGTTGCGCCCGTCACCAATATGATCCCGTTTCTCTCCCCTGCCATCTTGAGAAATGCCCCGGGCAGCTTCAGTTCTTCAACAGTGGGGATCCTGGTGGCCAATTGCCGCATTACAATGGAGTAACAGCCTTTTTGAGAAAAAATATTGACCCTGAACCGGGCCTTGCCTGCCAATTGATACGAGGAGTCACACGATCCTTCTTCAAGAAGAGTCCTTGTCAGACGCCGGTCCCCGTCTATCAGGTTGAGGGCAAAAATCTCAGACTGAAAAGGCGTGATCCTTTCAACAGTGGGGGTGAGCGGCACCTGCATCAACTGTCCGGATGCCTCCACCTGAAAGGGTTTGTCTACTGTCATATTGAGGTCCGACACATTGTCATAGGACTCCAACATGCTCGTCAGGATGTAATCTATCTGTTGTTTGCGCATGGCCTCATCTCCGTAATTTGAGAGAGTAACATTTCAATTGCTTGTTAGACTTCCGTGAAGTCGGACGGGGGATTCTTCATGAAAGGCAAAAACAGCTGTTTTTCATTGGCCTTTGTATAGGCATCGTCCGCAAGGATAATCTTCTTTTTCAGGAGTTCCATGATGGCATCGTCTAAGGTCTGCATGCCGTATTTCTTTCCTGTCTGCAGCATTGAAGGAATCTGGAATGTTTTCCCTTCCCGGATGAGGTTTCTCACCGCAGCGCTCGCAATCATGATCTCAAGGGCAGCCACACGGCCTTTTTTGTCCCTGCGCCTGAAAAGGGTCTGGGCCACAACGGCCCTGAGACCGTCGGACAACGTATTCCTTATCTGCTCCTGCTGGTTCGTCGGGAAGACCTCGATGACTCTATCCACGGTCTTTGCCGCGCTTGAGGTATGAAGTGTACCAAATACGAGGTGTCCGGTGGATGCGGCCTCAATAGCTAATGAAATGGTCTCAAGATCACGCATCTCCCCCACCAATATAATATCAGGGTCTTCCCTGAGTGCCCCTCTTAGGGCCGCGGTAAAAGATTTGGTGTGAATCCCCACCTCCCTGTGGTTCACTATCGCCTTGTCACTCTTGTGGACGAATTCAATGGGGTCTTCAACCGTGAGGATGTGCTCCCTCCGCGTAATATTCGCCTCATGAACAATGGCGGCCAAAGTGGTGGACTTGCCGCTGCCCGTGGGGCCGGTGACCAGGACCAGGCCCCTGGGTAATGTCGCCAGTCTTTTTACAACAGGTGGAAGGCCCAGTTGATCACACGTTAGGATGTCTGAAGGAATTTCCCTGAACACAGCGCCCACGCCATATTTCTGCTGAAAGAAGTTGGCGCGGTATCGCGCCAGGCCAGGTATTTCATAGGCGAAATCCACATCCCCCGTCTCCTCAAAAACCTTGACCTTGTTCTCGGGGGCAATCTCATACAGCATGGCCTTGAGACCGTCATTTTCCATCGCCTTATATTTTACCCTTTCCAGTTCCCCCCTGATCCGCAGTATAGGCTGCTGGCCGGAAACCAGGTGGAGATCCGAAGCTCCCTGTTCATGCATAAGCTTAAAAAAGGCGTCTATCTGTGCCATGATTCCCTCCCAAAAGGTTTAAGGTAAAAAGAACATAGGATCATTAAAGAGCTATTATAAGCCTGTTATTATACACAGGATCAACCCTTATTCAACACAAAAATGCCGTCCGGACACATACCGGGAATTCATCCATGCCACACAGGGCCAATATCCCGGGTTTTTTGCAGGAATCCGGTTTTTTAGGGTTTTTGTTGACAATAGAAATGCCATTAGATAAATTTTCCGAAAGCAGTACCTGAAATGGCAGGTGATCCTCATGGTGAAGGACATCTAACCACAGGCCGTTCTTTATAAAATGAGAAAGATTCCTTCAGAAGGCGCCGCCTGGATCATCGGACAGCTTGAGACCTTTGGGAAATGCTCAGTTTTGTTCAAGTTCAAGGAAGGCGAAAATTTTAACCACAGGAATACATTTAGTATTTCGAGGATTAAAATTTGAGCGTGACGCAGAAACTGGGCAAAAGAGGGCGTTTTGCAAACGTCTCAGCTAAGCCAGACCGGGACGGCGCAAACTCAGGAGATCAATTGAGACGGAAAGCTCCACTTACATTTGCTTTCCTCAAAAAGATATGGTTACGCTCAAAAAAGGTCTTTCGATTCCACTGAAGGACCTTTTTTTTTAAGACTGGGATTTCAATTGATGGACTCGTAAAAGGTCCATCAATCCCGCACAGCGGGAAGGTGGGATTCCGGCTCGCAAAGCGTCTTTTTACGAGATTATCTCAATTAACAGGGCAAAAAGGAGGAACACATGGACCGTAAGAAAGTTACCATCGTAGATCTGCAAAAGAAAAAAGAGACAGGCCAAAAAATCACTATGCTGACTGCCTACGACTATCCCACGGCCAGCCTGGTAGATCAGGCCGGGATAGACACAATACTCGTGGGTGATTCCTTGGGCATGGTCATGCTGGGATTTGAGTCAACAGTGCCTGTTACAATGGATGATATGATTCATCACACTAAGGCCGTGGTAAGGGGCACCAAATACGGCTTCATTCTCGGAGACATGCCTTTTATGTCTTATCAGATAAGCATAGCCAAGGCCATTGAAAATGCGGGCCGCTTTATAAAGGAGGCCGGATGCGACTGCGTAAAGCTTGAAGGTGGAACAGAGATGGCCCCTGTAGTCAAGGCCATAGTGGATGCCGGAGTACCGGTCTGCGCCCACATCGGGCTCACCCCTCAGACCGCAACAAAACTGGGCGGTTTCAAGGTCCAGGGGAAAGACGCGGAAAGCGCCAAGGAACTTGTGCAATCGGCCAAGGATTTAGAAGAGGCGGGGGCCTTCATGATTGTCATGGAATGCATACCCGATCTCCTGGGTGAAAGGATTACACAAGTACTTGGGATACCCACCATAGGCATTGGTGCGGGAAAAGACTGTGATGGACAGGTCCTGGTCTACCATGACGTCGTGGGACTTTTCGAGAGGTTCACCCCTAAATTTGTAAAACAGTATATCAACCTGTCGCCCAAAATAAGAGAGGCCCTCATTCAATACAAAGAGGAAGTGGAATCAGGCGCATTTCCCGGACCCGAACACAGCTTTGCCATGAAAAAGGGAGAGGCGGAAAAAATTTAGATGAGCTGTTCATGGGAGGAAAGAACCTGGAGGTCTCTTAGAGGAGAAATCTAATGCATTTTTTAGTCGTAGGACCCGGAGCCATGGGTTGTCTTTTTGCGGCCCGCCTTAAGAAAGCGGGCCATGTGGTGACCCTGCTGGATTACAGACCAAAGAGGGTTGACCACATAAATGAACATGGGATCCGTGTGGAAGGCATAACCGGAGATTATGAAGTCCTGGTTCCTGCCGTGACGGGAAAAAGCGCTGAAATACCCGATGTGGTCCTGATCTGCGTCAAGGCCAACCAGACCCGGAAAGCGGCAAAGGAACTAGCTGCCTGGCTTGATTCCGAGGCACGGGTTCTTACCCTGCAGAATGGTCTCGGGAATTTAGAGATACTTGAAGAAATATTCGGGAAGGACCGCGTCCTGGGCGGGGTGACCGCCGAAGGCGCCACGCTGTTAGGCCGGGGCCATATCAGGCATGCCGGGCAGGGAGACACCGTTATCGGTCCTGAAGGGCCTCACGAGGGACCGGTATCGGAAATAGTTTCCGCCTTTAAAGAGGCCGGTTTCAATATCCGACCGGCAAAAAACGTGAATGACCTCATCTGGGGCAAACTCATTATCAACGTGGGAATCAACGCCCTGACAGCCATAACCAGGCTTAAAAACGGCCGCCTACCCGATATTGAGGGCACAAGGCTTATTATGGAAGAAGCGGTAAGAGAGGCCGTGTCCGTAGCCCATGCCAAAAAAATCACACTCCCCTACCCTGACCCTCAGAAACGTGTAACAGAGGTCTGTCTGGCCACGGCTGAAAACATTGCGTCCATGCTCCAGGACGTGCTAAAACAAAAAATCACTGAGGTTGCCTTCATAAACGGGGCAATCGTCCGGGAAGGCAAGGAACTTGATATTTCCACACCCGTAAACCACACCCTGACCTGCCTGGTCCAGGCCATCCAAGAGACATATGATGAAAGTGTAAACGGCAAATGACAAAATTCAAAGACCAAGCCCTTGCCTGACGTCACAACTATTATGCCCTTGCCTTTTCTTTTCGTACGCATTAAATCATTGTCAAATCCACCCCCCCTACCCCCCTTTCCAGGGGGGGGATCTTGTGGAATCCTCTTTGCCAAGAATGGGAACCTAAAATTTGATGATACTGTATTAATTAAAACCGCACGGATCTTCCCCCTTTCATAAAGGGAGAATTAGGGAGATTTTTTGTCAGGTTCTGGAAACAACTATATGTCCATCAATCTCAGAATATTTAACACCCTTTTTTTGGCCGTGTTCGTAACGGCCATGGGCGCCGGACTGGTGGCTCCCCTGCTCCCGGTCTATGCCCATGAATTGGGGGCAGGCGCTTTTCAAATCGGGCTCATCTTCGGAGCCTTTTCCCTGACGAGAAGCATTTTTGTTCCATATTTTGGCAAGCTTTCCGACCGGAAAGGGAAAAAGTCTTTGTTGACCGTAGGGCTCTTCATCTATTTTTTGCTTTCTCTAATTTACACGACTTCAGAAAGCGTTGAAGCTCTTATTGCCCTCAGGTTAGGCCAGGGCTTCGCATCGGCCATGATCCTCCCTGTTGCCCAGGCCTATGTGGGTATAATCACGCCCGCGCATAAAGAGGGCCGTATCATGGGTCTTTTCAACATCTCTCTCTACGGAGGTCTGAGTTTAGGCCCCCTGCTGGGAGGGGTGGTCACGGACTGGTTCAATATTCAAGTATCTTTTTTGAGCATGGGTGTATTGATCTTTTTCGGATTTCTCCTATGCCTTTTTTTTCTTCCCCGGGAAACCAGATCCGAAATAGAGGCTTCCGTTTCTTCAAAAAAAGCCGTATCATATCTGAGGCTCATAAAAATCCCTTCTGTTTTTTCTCTCTTTGTGTTCCGGGCCTGTTTTACTACCTGCATAGGCATTACCTGGACTTTTCTGCCTTTCTTGGCAAGTACCAGTATGGGCCTCTCCAGTTCGGCCATCGGGGTCCTGGTGATGGTCAATGTATTTATAGCAGGTCTTTTTCAGGCACCCATGGGGTATCTGGCCGACAGGTTCAGCAAAAAAATCTTGGTGACGGCAGGGGGAATAATAGCTGTAGGGTCTATCCTGTATATCAATAGGGCCTCATCATTTGGCGAGCTCGTACTTGCCAATGGATTTCTTGGCTTGGCCGGGGGTATATCATTTCCCGCAATCATGGCACTCGGTGTGATAGAAGGGAGACGAACCGCGGCCATGGGTTCACTGATGGGTCTTCTTGCCTTGGCTCACAGCCTCGGCATGCTTGTGGGACCCCTGCTTGCGGGAGTGCTTATTGATCTTTTTTCTATTGGAACTATCTTCATTGCCGGCGCTATTATTATGGGCGGGGGTATAGTAGTATTTTTGAGGAATAATTAGCATCCATCCAGAAACAACCAATTTCCGGATGGAGCTTTCAGCGGTCAGCGATCAGCACTCAGCCAAAATCTTTTTCTAATGTCTTTTGCTGAAAGCCGAAAGATGATGGCTGATAGCGCAAACCCAAAAATATTAGTTTCTGGATGAGCACTAAATAGTATGATAGAATGCAACAGCTCTATAAGTAAGTGCGTTAGTATATAATGGCGGGGCATGCCGGTCGTTATTCAGGGGATGTCTGCATAAATTCGAACTCCCCCAAATATTGGGTAGATACTATGGAATCATCGGCGTTTATAGAAATTGACATGTTTCCTGAAGAAGTGAGCAGTCTGGACCATTGGGAGGTCGTTCACTTCAAGGGGGTATTGGAGGAAGTGGCCGACGAATATCGTTGCAGTCTCGTACACTTTGAAATTGATCGGGGGTCTGTGACCTTTTCCTTTGACAACGATGAACTGATGGCGAACATCTTAAATATCCTGCAAGATGACAGCAAAGATAAAGCTTGACCATATCGCGATAATACTCGCTCAGCCCCAGATTCCCGAAAACATCGGGGCAGTAGCCCGTGCCATGAACAATATGGGACTCAGCAGACTTGTCCTTGTGAATCCGAAGAACCCGGACCTTTCCCGGATTCAAAAAATGGCCACGGGCAGTTCTATTGATATTTTGGAAAAGATGGAAACCCATGAAGATATGAAGGAGGCACTGGGTCCATACCACTATGTAATCGGGACCACGGCCCGTATCGGTTCTCACCGTCCGGCCATGACAAAACCTCGCCATCTGGCCCGTGATCTCATCTCAATATCTCAAGATAACCATGTCGCCATACTTTTCGGACCGGAAGACCGGGGTCTGTCCAACGAGCAACTCCGCTATTGCCATTCCATTGCCACGATTCCCACGGCACAATTTTCCTCTTTGAATCTTGCGCAGGCCGTAATGATAGTCTGTTACGAGATCTTTCAGGCTTCCAAGGATAAAGCACCCGAGTTCGCACCCCGTTTTGCCGACAAATTCGAGTTAGAGGGCATGTATGACCATGTCAAGGAAGTATGCATGAAAATCGGCTTCATCAACCCCCAGAATCCCGAGCACTGGATGCTCAATCTTCGACGTTTTCTGTCCAGACTCCCCCTGAGGGCCAGGGAGGTCAAGATTATCAGGGGCATTTGCCGGCAGATCGACTGGTACACGGAACAGTTGGAAAAAATAAGGACGGGAGAGAAGTAACATTGGATCATCTCCCGATTACTTGTAGTTGATTGAGGCAAAATAAATGGGTTATCTCCCATTGAACAGGCGTGAACCCATAGGGTTCAAGGGGTCGAGGATTCAAGGCCCGCCCTGTCGCGACATGGTGATTACTTAAAGTATAGGCTAAGCTTCATAATGATGATAGTCTATTGACAATATAGTAGGGTTAATCGGTCTGGGCCAGGGATTCAAGTGAACTACTATAAGGATTACAAAGATTTGAAGCTGTTGCAGAAATCATACGAACTCTGTTTAGAGATATATGGAATAACAGCAAAATTTCCAAAGGAAGAAAGATACGGTACCTTCTCCAACTAAATTGGAGGAGAACCGTAATATTTCAGGTATAACATCAGGTCTCTGAAACGGGCAATGAGGATCTCCCCGCAACCCACCCCGTGGAAAACGCGGCCTGCAGGTTGTACCCGCCCGTATCGCCGTCCATGTCCAGCACCTCGCCTGCAAAATAAAGGCCCTTTACCAGACGTGAAGCCATGGTGCGAGGGTCTACTTCTTTTGTATCAATACCACCGGCAGTAACGATCGCCTCAGTAAAGGGCCGGTATCCGGTCACCTCTAAGCGAAAATCCTTAAGCCAAGTTCGCAGCCGTTTGCGCTCCTGTGCCGTGATCTGATGCCCGACCCTGTCAGGTGAAATACCCGTCAAATCCATACACACGGGTATCAGTTTCCCGGGTAGCAACTCCTTTAGCAGTGTGCGAAAGTGTCTCCTGCCATGGGCATCCAGGTCGCGCAGGAGACGGGCATCCAACTTGCGCCGTTCCAGGGCCGGTTTCAGATCAATTGAAAGGATCACGTTCAGGCCTGATCTTATGGCGTCCACGACCTGTCTGCTCAGGGTGAGAATGATCGGCCCTGAAAGCCCGAAGGAAGTAAAGGACATCTCACCAAACGCCTGTGCCCCTTTTTTTCCGTTGATCCATACGCGGCAGGTTACATTCCGAAGATTCAAGTCCTGCAATCTAAAGGCAACATCGCCTGCTGTTTCCAGGGGAACCAGGGCAGGCCGGACGGGGACGATGTTGTGACCTGCCGATTCGGCCAATCCATACCCGTCACCGGTGGAACCGGTATCAGGGTAGGATGCACCCCCGCAGGCGATGATTACGGCATCGGCACGATAGACGCGTTCCGCCTTAACTCCCTTAATCCTGCCATTTTCTGCAAGCAACCCCTTCACTACCGATCCGGGCTTGAGGATCACCCCGCAATCCTTAACCCACCGCATTAGAGCATTAACGACATCCCCGGCCCGACCACTGGCCGGAAACACCCTCCCCCCCCGCTCGGTCACGGTGGAAACACCTAATGCTTCAATAAAGGCAATGAGTTCATGGGTAAAAAAACGCGAAAACGCCTGGCGAAGAAATCGGCCAATGGGTCCGTAATGCGTGATAAAATCGGAAAGGGCAGCGACGTTGGTCAGGTTGCAGCGCCCCTTGCCGGTAATGCGCAGCTTGCGCCCCGGCCTATCCATTTTTTCCAGAAGCAGTGTTTCGGCCCCTGATAACGCGGCCTGCCCGGCCGCCATCAACCCTGCCGGCCCACCGCCAACAACAATGACCCGAGGTTTTGTCATATTTCCCTCGATACAACCTGCTCAATATTAAGGCCCCTAACAGAGGTGCGTTCAGCTCTGTATGTTGCCTGTAACTGTAATTTGACAAAATGCGAAAGACAACGATAAATTTTTATCAGCGGTTTTAACTGCTAACTGCTGACAGCTTCACAATTAAGCGTTTTTCGCTCAATTTGGGGTACAAATCTGCACTGCGCTGTTGGGAGAGTGCTAATCATCGAAGGTAAAAATACAACATAGAGTATGTTTATCTTCATATGAGCACAATAGGTGGTATTCTGAATCTGAGGTGTCGAGACACATCAACAACTTACCACTAAAACCCTTGACTAAAAAAGCAATTTTGGGATAAATTTCCTCAATTACTGGTGAAACCAAGGGCCTGCATTTACTGGAATACATAAAGAGCCCTGATATTTGAGCCTTGCCTAAAATCGGCGAGCATTGGAAAACCATATTCCATATGTTAACAGCTTAGTATTGTTTTAATCTGGCTTTACGACTGTCCCGACAGGTTGGGATTAACCGTTAATCCAGCCAAAGCGTGATGGAACAACCGATCTACGATCCAAATTATCCTAAAATAAGGAGTATGATGTCATGGAGGATAAGAAGATTCGTTACAGAAAGGTTTACAGAAAGCTTACCATCAAAACCTCGGACGGCTCTACCATATCAGGCAAGGTGAATATAGGCATGCACGAGAGGGCATCAGACCTGTTCACCAAATCAGATGCCAAATTTATTGTAATGTCTGAAGTAGAACTGAGAGAGTCTACCGGAAAAGTGTTTTTTGTGAATAAGGACCATATTGTGTGGGCTGAACCGGACCCGGAAGATTATAGCTAAGTCCGGTTACTATCGCTTTTCCGGTCTTATGAAAACCTGCAGACTGAATGCAGGACTTCTCAAAAAATCGGTCGCTATACAATCAGGTTTATAGGAGGTTTTGAACATGATGAAATACAGTTTTATAAAAGGCATGTTGGTCATTATTGCCGTGTTGTTGGCGCTTAATCTCTTTAATGTTAACATTTTTTCATTTATTGCACCGGAGGCCGTAGCAAAATCACCCCAGAAATTTTCCTTCAGAGGTAATGGTATCGGTGTCACCTGCAGCACTGACGGCAAGTATGTTTTTGCTGCAGGAAATGGCGGCGTTTTTCGTTCAACTAACTTTGGCGAAATAGGCTCCTGGGAGGCAGTCCTTCATTAGGCGGTGATGAAAGAGAAAACAAGTTATCAAGAGGGGATCGAATACCTTTACAATCTCCAGAAATACGGCATTAAGTTCGGGCTCTCGAAGACCTCAAAGATAATGAAGGCATTCGGGAATCCTCACAAGGGTCGAAAATATATTCATATTGCAGGGACCAATGGCAAGGGCTCGGTAGCGACCTTTATTGCATCTATTCTGAAACATGCAGGCGTTAAGGTGGGGCTGTACTCTTCTCCACATCTGGTTCGGTTTACCGAGCGTTTCAGAATTAATGATGAAGAAATTTCCAGGGAAAAGGCGACGGGTTTAATTGACGAATTAAAGGGTGCCATGGTATCCGGTTCGCCTCCCACATTTTTTGAAGCAACCACGGCCATGGCCTTTCTTTATTTTGCGCGGGAAAATACCGATATTGACATCATGGAAGTAGGTATGGGTGGGCGTCTGGATGCAACCAACATTATCAGGCCACTCGTTTCGGTTATCACGAATATATCCATGGAACATCAATTTTTCTTAGGCTCACGACTGTTGGATATTGCAGGAGAAAAAGGGGGTATCATAAAGGAAGGCGTTGATCTTGTAACCGGAGCGACCCAGCCTTCCGTAATCAGCCTTTTCAAATCCATATGCCGGGGAAAAAGGACCCCCATGTGGCGGGTGGGAACGGACATAAGCTACCGTGCCACCAAATACGGGTTCCATTACAGAGGTATCAAGCGCCGGTTCAACCGGCTTCAGCTCGGGCTCAAGGGTAGTTTTCAGGTTCGCAATGCGGCCCTGGCCCTTGCCGCGATAGAGCTGCTTGAAAAGTATGGCTTCAGGATTTCACCCGGGGATATTCAGGACGGATTGAAAAACAGCTTCTGGCCGGGAAGGATGCAGGTAGTGGCCGAAAATCCAACGGTTCTGCTTGACGGAGCCCACAACCCGGCGGCAATAAGGGCCTTAGCAGAATCCATAAGGACAGGATTTGAATACAGACGCCTGATCCTGGTAATCGGTATAATGGCAGACAAAGAAATAGGTCAACTGCTTCGGGGCATTGTGCCGATTGCCGACTACGTGATTTACACGCGGCCGGTTTATTCCCGCGCAGCCGATCCGGAAATACTGATGGCCGAGGCGGCACCCTTGGAAAGACCGGGGCAGGTTGAGCCTTTGCTGACAAAAGCGATTGAGAAGGCCAGGGATATGGCTGATCCCGAGGATTTGATCGTGATATGCGGGTCGCTTTTCACCGTGGGAGAAGCCTTGACCTATTTTGATCCTGAGAATTATGTTCCGGATGATTTCCAATAAGGATTTTAGACTGGGGATCACCAAAAATTTACGCAGGACGGAAGGCGAGGTTCGAAATTACAATAGAAGCGAACTATTACAAAGAGATATCATTCAATCTTCAATAGTCGATCATCAATATTCAATCCAGAGGGGAGAGATTCCATTAGTACACCATTAACCATAAGACCGGTATGTTACTTTCTGGCCGTTTTGTTATTGAACCTTTTCTTCGCTCAACCCTTGCACGCTGCTGACGGGTTTAGGAAAGCGCGTTTGCTTATGACCGATGAGGGCCCCTGGGAAATATCGGCAAAA
>JAIOSR010000136.1 GCA_021107495.1 Desulfobacterales bacterium
AGGTCTATAACATGTCCACCTGGCATGAAGCGGAATGGTACGAACGGATGCATCTTTGCGAAAAAAATGGGGCAGGAAAACTGATCGAGGAAGGTGCCACGGCCCTGGACGGCGATATACCCGTGAATCCTTCAGGGGGTGTGGTCAGCAGCAATGCCATCGGGGCTTCGGCCATGCAGCGTTTTGCAGAGGCAGCCATACAGGTCCGTAATGAAGCGGGTGAACGACAGGTTCCCAGTGTCGAAACGGCCCTGGCAGTGACGGCGGGAGGAGACAGCTATTCATCAGCGGCTTTGTTCCGAAAAACGTTGTGTTAAAATTTTGGGAGAATACTCATCGTGGAAAAGAGAACTGAAAAGCCGGATTGGGCGAAAAATATTGAAGCGGGATTGAATGGGTTGAAAGAAAATGAAAAGGAATGCGAAAAAATCACCGAATTAGATTACAGGGATTACGCAAAAACCTCCTACGACCTGGCACGGAAGAAATATGCAGGTGAGATGAAGGCGTATCAAAAGGCCCTTGATGCGGGCTATGTGATTGTCGATACGATTGTGAATTTGCCTTTCAAGGAATCTGCCGGTTTACGTTTGAGTAAATTTTTTGAAGCCCTTAGAGGGGAGGCCAGAATTTTGGCTCTCAGATGTCCTGAATGCGGGCGGGTCATTTTCCCTCCAAGACCCGTTTGCGGTTTTTGCAGGATTACAATCGGGGAGAGTTCTAAAGACTGGTTGGAGTTGAGGGATACGGGTACGGTTACATCCATTGTCCTTCCTACTGAAAGAGAAGTGGATCGTGCGACCGGGCGGATTGTCGGGGAACCCAATCCATGTGGCTTTATAAGACTTGACGGTGGTGATGAATGGACCGTTCTGGTGCATTACCTGGAAATGACCAATTTGGAGAAGCTGCACAGAGGTATGCGGGTAAAGGCGGTTTGGAAACCGAAAGAGGAACGTCGAGGCAGAATGACGGATATCGCATTTTTTCGAATCGTCGAAGATTGATGGATTCGTAAAAAATCCATCAACAGGCCGAGGTTATCAGATTAGGAGATTTGAATGGAACAAGTATTAGAAGGTACTGATATATTAACGTGTGAGGAACGACCAAGGATCTGGAGATATTCATATGCGGCCGGGCCTTTGCGCAGCAAGTTCCTGCTTCATCTGCGGGATGACAAAAAGATCATGGGAACAATCTGCCCTGCCTGCGGTCGGGTCTATGTCCCGGCCAGATCTACCTGTCTGAAGTGTTTTGAATCCATGGAGGAATGGGTTCAAGTGAGTGATGAAGGCCTTTTAGAAACCTTTACGGTCGTTTATGCATCCTCTCCGGTCTACCCTGAGGATCGCCCCTTTGCGTTCGGGATAATAAGACTGGATGGTGCTGACACGGGTCTGGTTCACAGACTTGGGGAAATTGATTTTGAAAAAATCAGGATTGGGATGCGGTTAAAGGCCGTATTTGAAGATAAAAGAAGAGGCGATATCAGGGACATAAAACATTTTAGACCTGTCAGTTAACCAACCCCTCCGGTTTTAATACAACCCAACCCTAAGTGGAAAATTGTGTGTGAAAGGCATTTGTTTATGTCTGTTTTTTGGACATGTCCAAACATGGACATGTCCAATTGTGCTTTAGGCTCGCTTGAAATCTGTTTTTTTACACGTCTCTCACCAAAAAATTTCATTCCAAATGAGTTTTATTTTAGTCCTAACCCATCGATAATTTGTACTTTCCAAATGATGATAGAAGAGTATGAGCTCTCTTCATGAAGAGAATCTTCTTTTTGCTGGTCGCCTGGCATGGTATTTGCTCAATTACTGGGGATCAAAGTCAAATGGACATGCATATGGGAATTCGTCAGTAGAAGTTTTTTACCTCATCACAAAAAACATAAACAGCAGGTATTCAAATAAACGTAAGGATAAGTCAGAATGGATCAAAAAGTAGCGATTGTTGATGCGGTTCAGACCGAACACGGGGAGAAACTTGAGGACAACATCCAGGAGATCATGTTTGGCATTGTCAGACGATTATTGGACAGGGTGGGAATTGACAGATCAGGCATTGACACCATGGTTTCCTCCTCCTCTGACTATTGGCAGGGGATCAGTTGTTCCAACAGTTATTACTTTGATTCCGCAGGCGCGAATCTCAAAAGCGGTACCAAGGCGGCAGAGGATTCGGGTCTTGGATTCATCTATGGTCTCATGCGTGTTCTGTCCGGCGACTATAAGACCGTGCTGGTCATCAGTGTAACCAAGTGTTCGGAAGCCCCTTCGGTCCATTCCGTGACACATATGGGCTGTGATCCGTTTTTTCAGCGTCCGGTCGGGTTGAATGAAGCGGTCGTTTCAGGTCTTCAGGCAAGGGAGTACATGAAACGTTATGGCCTAAAAGAGGAAGAACTGGCTAAGGTTGTGATGAAAAACCTCGCAAATGCCAATAAAAATCCGTACGCACATCGCGGCGCGGAGCTGACCGTGGAAGATGTCCTGGCTTCACCCATGATGGCCGATCCTTTGCGGGAAATGGATATTCCCGCCACTTCGGATGGTGCCTGCGCCGTCTTACTTGCCAATGAGAAAACTGCTAAGGACCTGACGGATAAGCCGGTTTGGGTTGAAGGGGTGGGGTGGAACTCAAATCATACTTTTCTGGGAGATCAGGATCTTTTGAATGGATCTCTACCCAAAGCGGCTGAAAGGGCATATCGGATGGCCGATGTGAAGGATCCGGTAAAGGAAATAGATGTGGCTGAAATCTGCGATATAAGCTCTTTCCACGAAATCCTGTGGATGGAGCAACTGGGCTTTTGTCCCGCGGGAAAGGGTCGTGATCTGATAAACGAGGGTGTGACGACAATAAACGGCAAACTTCCGGTTAACGCTTCAGGCGGTCTGTTCGGGGCCAACCCCTATGTGGCGCGTGGGCTTATACGGATTGCCGAGGCCGCCATTCAACTTAAGGGAGAAGCCGGAGACCGTCAGGTACCGGAT
>JAIOSR010000247.1 GCA_021107495.1 Desulfobacterales bacterium
CACCTCCGGTCATGGGACCGGCGCCCATGGGTCCTGTTCCATTAAATCCTGGCATATCAAACACCTCCTTTTATGGCCCGCCGCTTTTACAAACGGCGGGCGTCTTATGTGTTTATACTGTGACTGTGAAAAACCCCCGGACAGTCTACTTCCGGCGCCCTTTTCCTCGACCGGCACCGGATCCCCTGCCGGAAAAGCGCCCGTCTTGTCCGGAAAAACTCCTACCGGAATTTCGGCCCGCACCACTGCCGGTACCCTGGCCGCGACCAAAAGCCTGGCCACCGCCCATTCCCATACCCCTTTCAGGGCTATAAGAAGATCCAGCGGGATTGCAGCGGCCCTGACCTCTTCCGGTCATGGCGCCTTTACCCTCGGGACCTGTTCCGTTAAATCTCGGCATATTACACGCCTCCTTTTTTTTAAAATTGTCCGCCCCTGCCGCGTCTCCGCCTGCCGCGTCCCATGGGCGGCATCTCAAAATGCCCGCCTTCGATAAGGAGTACCTTTCCCATGACCAGGGCATCGGCCACAATCCTTCTTGCCTCGGTAAGAATTCTGCCGAAGGTCTGGCGGGATACGTTCATCCTTATGGCGGCGTTTTCCTGATCCAGGCCTTCAAAATCGCTAAGCCGGATGGCTTCCAGGCCCTCGATGGAAAGAACAATCTCTTCCCTCCCCCACGGGGGCAAGCGGTTTGGGAGAAAAGCATCCACAATGGGGCGAGCATGAACAAATCTGGGTTTTCGCGGTCTGGGCATTTTGACCTTTCATCTTTTGTTATGATCATTTGACCATAATATAAAGCTCATTCATGCTGGTGTCAAGTATCTTTTTGGGCATATGCTCATTTTAAATATGAGGTCGTCCGTTGACGTTGGGCATTTTTTTGAAGATTGACCATGGTTTTAGGTTATAATAAAGTGAGTTATCAATAAATTCGGGGGTTCCAACCTGCTCTATTTCTTAAAGGCGTTCTATAAACCTGCCCTGAAATGTGGTCTGATATTTGGGGTTCTATGAAATGCTAATTTTAATTACCATTGGTTTGGATGCAATGAACCCCAAATATCCTACCACTGCCAAATCCGATGCAGGTTCATTTTGATAGAGCGCCTTTAAAAAACAGGCCAGGTCTCCGCCCTTGAAGATGGCTTGCCTGTCGAAGAGAAGCGTAGATTCTGCTATCAGGGCCTCCGGCATGGCTCTAACCCGAACTTTTTGAGAAGTTACATAATCGATGGGTTTCCGTAATGTCTTACATAGGAGGGAGCAAATGAAAAAGAAGAACCTGCTTTTTGTGCTGGTTTGTGTTGTGTCCTTTTCAATAGGTATTTCTCCTCTTGCATGGGGAGAAAGAGGGGTTACGGACACTGAGATTCGTATCGGACAGTGGGGCCCGCAGACCGGCCCTGCGTCCCTCTGGGGAGCAATTGCCAGGGGGAGCGGTTGTTTTTTTGATATGATCAACGCCGAAGGGGGCATACATGGCCGCAAAATCACCTATTATCTGAGGGATGACGGCTATATGCCGCCCAAGACCAAGGCCATTGTCAAGGAACTTGTTGAGGACAAAGAGGTCTTTGCCTTTGCCTCGGGCGTCGGAACCGCGACGGGCATGGCCGTCAAAAGGTACCTTAACCACAAGAAGGTACCCTGGGTCGGACCCGCATCCGGTTCGAGCCACTGGGCCTACCCGCCCACAAAATATCTGTTCAGCGATTTTCCTCTCTATTGTGACGAGGCCGCTATTATGGTCAATTATGCGGTCAAAACAATGGGTAAAAAGAGGATCGCCTTTGTGTATCAGAATGACGATTTCGGGAGAGAAGGGATTCTGGGTGCGGAAATTGCCTTGGAAAAATTCGGCATGAAATTAGTGGAAACCGTACCCGTGGAACTCCAGGATACGGACCTCAGTTCTCAGTGCATCAAGCTTAAGGCCTCGAACCCCGATTGTGTTCTCATGTATCTACTTCCCAAGCATGGCGCAATAATACTCGGTACGGCAACCAAGATGGACTTCAAGCCCCAGTGGATGAGTTCAAGCGTGCTGAGTGATACGGCCATAATGTATAAGATCAGTAAAGGGCTTTTCAAGGATGTTATCTTTACTTCATTTGGAGAGCTTATCGACTCACCCCGTCCGCTCATGAAAAAGTACAAACAGGCCCATGCCAGGTTTGCTCCCGAGGATCGGTGGGGAATATTCTTTTATGCGGGTTTTCTTTTTGTGGAGCCAATGGTGGAGGCCTTGAAGAGATGCGGCAGTGATCTTACGGCGGATAACTTTGTCAGGGCAATGGAAAGCCTCAAGGATTTTCAGGGTATAGGCGCTAAAATAACTTTTAGCCCTGACCGAAGACAGGGAACAAGGGCGTCCTTTTTGGCAAAATGCGTGGAAGGAGGGAAAACGGTTCGTTTTTCCGACTGGATGAACGCAGATATTGATGTTCAAAAGGTGATCGGGAGGTTGCGAGAATGAAAAAACTGCTCATAATACTCTTTGTTGTTGTGCCCGTTCTGGTAATTGTAGCGGGTGTCGGACTGTACTTCTCCATTAACTGGATTACCAAAAACGGCGTGGAGACATTCGGACCCAGGATGACCCGAACCGAGGTCAAACTGGAATCATCAAACATCTCTCTACTATCGGGCAAGGGATCACTCAAAGGCCTTTTTATCGGAAATCCCAAAGGCTTTAAAACCGAAAGCGCTTTCCAGGTCAAAGAGATTAGAGTGGCCATGGACGTTTCATCCATTTTGACCGACAGGCTCATCATCGAAGAAATCGTAGTCAATGCCCCGGAGATTAACTATGAGAGGGATCTTAAAAGCAGTAATATCAAGACCATCTTAGGCAATGTCCGGTCCCTTTCCGGGAAGTCCCAAAAGCAGGCCGCAAAGGTCGGCAAGGGCGGGTCCGGGGAGTCGAAAAGGGAAGATGGAAAAAAGGTTCAGATCAACAATTTTATTGTGAAAAACGGGAAGGTAAACATGAGCGCAACCCTTCTCAGTGGAAACAATGTGATGGTGTCATTAGGCGAGATTCACCTCAAGAATATCGGGGCGGGAAAAGAGGGGAAGACTGCTTCCGAGGTATTTGAGGAGATATTCGGTGTCATGAACACGGCCATTACCGGTTCTGTGGCCGGAGTGGAAAGGCCTTATAGCACCGGGGCCAAACAGGCATTTGAGAAGGCAAAAGAAAAATTGAAAAAATGGTTCAAGAAATAGTGTCCCGTTGTATCTGCATAAATTCGAGTTCCCCCAACTATTGAGGCGATATCTCAATTGGGATAATGGCAAATGCTGAGGAGTCAAGAGTAATAAGGGTGCGTTTTGCAGTGGTCTTTATTATGCTTCCTTTCTAATATAGATATCCCGTTTCGGATAAGGAATTTCAATACCCTCTTCCTGGAAGACCTCTTTGACGCGGTCCGTCACATGTGAAATGGTATCCATCCTGCGTCTGGGCCTACTTATCCATATCCTCGCCTGTAGATCAACCGAAGAAGCCCCGAAGCTGCTGACCACAACCTTGGGTGCCGGTTCCCGCATAACCCAGTCCAACTCAAGGGCAATTTTTGTAATCAGTTCTTTGGCCTTTTTGATATCCGCGTCATAGGCAATGCCAATGGGAATCCGGACCCTGATCTCCTTTGTGATGGTTGTGTAGTTGATGATATCCCGCGTCATGATCTCGTTATTGGGAATAATGATCACGATATTGTCCGTAGTCCGGATCTTCGTGGCCCTGAGCCCGATGTCTATAACATCTCCCCATGTGGCTGAGTTTTTTGGGGCCGTCCAGATTTCAATGCGATCACCCACCTCAAAGGGCCGGTCGATAATCAAAAGGATACCGGCGATCAGGTTTGAAAGGGTGTCCTTGGCCGCAAAACCAATGGCAATACCTGCCACACCTGCACCTGCCACAAAGGGCATGATATTAAGGCCCAACACATCAAGTGCTAAAATAATCCCGGTTGCATAGATAATCACCCCCGAAAACTTCCTGGAAAGATCCAGGATCACGTCATCTATATGAGTGTCTGTCTTATCGGCGATGTGTTGTTCAATATATGGAATGAGAATATTTACGATACTGTTTGCAATGGACGAGAGGAGAATGATCATAAAGGCAAAGAATATCCTCTCGGCTATGGGGGCCTTATAAAGGTTAAGCAGACCTATGCCCACTAATATCAGGATGGAATAGTGCCCGGCCCGTTTTATTAGAATAAAAATCTGCTCATTTTTTTCAAAGAAGGGGCGATCATGGTATTTTTTCCTGAGCCTTCTGAGG
>JAIOSR010000404.1 GCA_021107495.1 Desulfobacterales bacterium
AAAAACGAATTCAGGCGTTAGAGTAAAAACGGTTCGAAAAATTTCAAAAAAAACCAGGCACGGCAATCTCGTTAAAAGGGCAAGGATAGGAAAATTGAAAGTTAAGAGCCGACTGGTCCCTGCGGATCAGGTCAGAAGGCCGGCGTCGGAGGTAAAGTTCAGGGAAAGAGAACTGAGAAGAACTGAAATCCGGCGTGAGCACCGCAAAGTACGGGCCGCAGGCAGAACACGATAGGGATGGAAAGCAGATATAACCCTTCAAATTAAATTTCGAAAGGTCAAATCGCATTTTTCTTGAGTTTTCCGGGAACAAGGTTAACCCTTTGGAACTTTCCAAACGGGCTCTCATCCGCTAACAAAGTGCAGCCGTATGCCTCCTCCAAATGCGTTTAGTCTGGCTAATCTTAGCATGCATTATTTTCTCTCGCTCACCTATCATCTTTACAACTTAAAAATTTATGGGGTGTCCCGCTTTTCACAATAAAACAGAAAAAAGTAAGAAAAATATCCATTTCCTGTATGAAATTAAGACCTGAGATCCCAGACGGCTTTAGACTTCAAGGTATTGCGTTGCACATTGCAGCAAAACCTATTATAAATAGAGCAAAAATTTTAATAGGAAATTGAAAACATTTGCATGCGATGAAAAAAGATAAACCCTATCAAATACCCCACCACGTTACGGAGATCATTCTCGAAAGCGTTTCCGATGGAGTATTCACGGTCGATCACGAGTGGCGTATAACCTCGTTCAACAGAGCCGCAGAGAAGATTACCGGAATCCCCCGCGATGAGGCGTTAAGGAAACACTGCTGGGAGGTTTTTCGATCCAACATGTGTGAAACAGACTGTGCGCTTCGTCGTACTATGGATCAGGGTAAGGCCTTTGTAGATACCTCCACATATATTGTGAACAGCAAAAAACGTCGTATCCCGGTTGTAGTGTCCACCTCGTTGCTCAAGGACGGGGACGGCACGGTCTTAGGTGGTGTTGAAACTTTTCGCGATATGAGTTTGATAGAGGAACTGCGAAAGGAGCTGGATGCCCGGTATCAGTTGGGTGACATGGTCAGTCGCAGCCCGGCAATGCATAAAATATTCAGTATTCTGCCTCAGGTGGCGGAAAGCGACAGCACGATACTATTACAGGGCGAGACAGGAACCGGCAAGGAACTTTTGGCCCGTGCCATCCATGACTTGAGTCCCCGGCGGGAGAAACCCTTTATCGCGATCAATTGCGGTGCCTTTCCGGATACTTTGCTTGAATCGGAGCTTTTCGGATACAAGGCAGGGGCCTTTACCAACGCTACCAAGGATAAACCGGGGCACTTTGCTCTTGCCGAAGGAGGCACCATTCTGCTGGACGAAATTGGAGACCTTAGTGCCGCGTTTCAGGTTCGGCTCCTCAGGGTATTGCAGGATCGGACATTCCAGCCACTTGGAGGCACTCAATCCGTCAAAGCCGATGTGCGTATCATTGCGTCTTCAAATAAAGAACTGAGCAAATTGGTAAAAAAAGGGGTATTCAGGCAGGATCTTTTTTACCGCGTTAATGTAGTCAGGCTCGATTCACCCCCCCTCCGCAGCCGTAAGGAAGACATCCCCATATTAGTGAAGCATTTTATCTCCAAGCTCAATCGCTTGCGAGGCAAGGCTGTTACAGGAATTAGCCATGAGGCACTTGAACTACTCGTATCTCACGATTATCCGGGGAATATCCGGGAACTGGAAAACATCATCGAGCATGCCTTTGTGCTTTGTCCCGAAGGGCAGGTCAAACCCCATTGCCTGCCGGATAACATCAGAGCTTTGCTCCCCGGACCAACCACGCATGTCAAAATGGATGCCGCCCTGCAGTCGGTGGAAGCTCAGGTAATCATAGATGCACTCAAACGCAACAAGTACAATCGCCTCAAAACGGCCCGCGAATTAGGTATACATAAAAGTACATTGTTTAGAAAAATTAAGATTTTGGGCATTGATCTCCCAAAAATAGACGGTCGAGCTGACCGAAAGTGAGCCCATTAGAGTCGCATTATTGCAACCTTACCAATTTCTACCGTTGCATAAACGCTACCAACCAATAAACACCATACCCTCCTCACAAGCTCTGATTACCTGTAACCATTTGACAATACGACCTTTATTTACATTGCAGATTCGTAGTTTCGGTCCTGGCACGCGATTTGCTTTGAATTTGCCTTAGTACAGATAAGCTCATGGAGATATCGGCAATGAAATTGGCTTTGACCGTCTGGGAAAATCGTATTTCTCCGCTATTCGATTGTGCACGGAGGTTGCTTATTGTTGAAATCGTTGACCAAACGGCAACCGGCAAACATGTTGAATCCTTTAATTATGAGTCGCCCCTTTCCCGGGCCACAAGGCTGTCTGATCTGGGCGTAAAGGTCTTGATTTGCGGTGCTGTCTCGGATTCATTTGCCAGCATGATTGAAACTAAGGGTATCAGGATTATCCCCTTTGTCGCAGGTGCGGTTGAAGAGGTGCTTGATGCCTATTTAACGTCCGGGCTTTGCGATTCTAAATTTCGAATGCCGGGCTGCAAAACCTTACTCGATAACGGTTTTAAAGAGGAATGCTAATCAATGGGAGATTTTAAATATTTGTTTGGACCGGTGCCTTCCCGTCGTTTCGGGCGGTCTCTGGGTGTTGATCTCAACCCTTACAAGACATGCAGCCTGGATTGCGTCTTTTGCCAATTAGGACGAACGACTGAAAAAACGGTCACCCGTCAAGAATATGTACCGACAGATAAGGTGATTTCAGAACTCAAAGAATGGCTCAAAACAGATGGCAAGGCGGACTATATAACGCTTTCCGGTTCCGGTGAGCCAACGCTTCATTCCCGCTTTGGGGAGGTGCTTCAGTTTATACGTAAAAACAGCGAAATACCTGCCCTGCTTCTGACCAACGGAACAACGCTCAATTTACCGGAAGCACGCGAGGCGGCATCTTTTGCCAACATTGTGAAGGTCTCCCTTAGCGCCTGGGATCAGGCATCCTACAGGTGGGTTAACCGGCCCCATCCGCAATTGCGTTTCGACAAACTTCTGGAAGGGCAAAAGGCATTTCGTGCTCAATTCAAGGGAGAGTTATGGATGGAGGTCTTCCTGGTTGGAGGCATGAACTCAATGCGTGATGATGTCCGTAAAATAGCTACCCTTGCAAAACAAATCGACCCGGACCGCATCCAGCTCAATACGGCTGTCCGTCCACCTGCCGAGGATTTTGCCGCGGCCCTGTCTAAGGAACAGATGGAAGAACTTACCAATCTTTTTCAACCAAAAGCGGAGATTATTGCGGAGTTCAAGGCAAAAAACTCGGAGGGTGTGGAGGCGAACCAGGAAACAATTTTTGCCATGTTGCAGCGTCGTCCGTGTACAGCGGATCAAATTGCGGATGTATTTGATATGCATCTCAATGAGGTGTCGAAATATATCGGGATTTTGATGCGAAGTGATCAAATCCATGTGGAACGTAAAGGTTCCACGGCGTATTACGCAGCCAAAAACAAGGAAATAACTGCTCCGGTTCAAGGTTCATATGTTCAAGGTTCAAGGTTGACGGACTCGAAAAAAGTTGTCATTCCGGCGAAAGCCGGAATCCAGTCCTCCCAATAATTTCTGGACTCCGGCTTTCGCCGGAGAGACGTACTTTGGGAATTTTTACGAGGTTTTCAAATTTTAATCTAAAAGGAGATGAATATGAAAATTGCAGTAAGCAGTAGTGGGAACGATTTAAATTCACAGGTAGATCCACGTTTTGGCCGGTGCGCCTATTTCGTTATTGTAGAGACAAATGACATGAGCTTTGAGGCATTTGATAACGAGAGTATCGCCTTGGGTGGAGGGGCCGGTATTCAAGCGTCCCAGTTTGTGGCCTCCAAAGGGGCTAAGGCTGTTATAACCGGGAATGTCGGACCCAATGCGGTGCAGACCCTTTCCGCTGCAGGGGTCGAGGTTTTTGTGGGCCAGTCCGGGACAGTCAGGGCGGTTATGGAAAATTATACGAAGGGTAAAATCAGTTCGACAAGCACGCCCAATGTGGCCGATCATTACGGTATGGGATCCGGAGCAGGGATGGGCCGTGGTATGGGTATGGGTCGTGGGGGTGGAATGGGCAGAGGCCAGGGTATGGGCGGTGGCAGCGGTATGGGACGAGGAATGGGCGGTTCAACCGGGGGTGGTTCAGGCCAGCCCACACCCTCTCCGTTATCAAAGGATGAGGAGTTGCAGAACCTTAAAACCCAGGCAAATGACTTGCGTAAGCAGATTGAAACTATTGAATCAGGCATGAATGCCTTAGAGAAAAAATAGAAGCCGCATTTTTAAAAGAAGAAACCCGATGATGTTTGCAAAAATATTTTTGAAGTAACAAATGGAGGTTAACGATTTATGGCAAAGGAAAATATGAGCCATCAGGATAAGCAAAAACAGCAGGATGTAGAGATAAAGGAAGTATTGCATCACATAAAAAACAAGATCCTGGTCATGAGCGGCAAAGGTGGCGTGGGTAAAAGCAGCATAGCTGCATATCTCTCGGTAGCCCTGGCAAAGAGGGGTTACAGGGTAGGTCTTATGGATGTGGATCTTCACGGTCCCAGTATTCCGCGCATGCTGGGCCTGAAAGGGAACATCGGACCGGGCAACCGTGAGGGAAAAGCCCACCCGGTCAGGTATCTTCCAAACATGGAAGTAATTTCCATTGAACCGCTTATGGGAGAAAACAAAGATGCAGCGACGATCTGGAGGGGGCCGCTTAAAATTGGTGTTATAAGACAGTTTATATCAGAGATTGAGTGGATGGATCTCGACTATATGATTATTGATTCACCTCCCGGAACGGGCGATGAACCCCTGACCGTGGCACAGACCATACCCGATGCCAAGGCCGTGGTTGTAACAACGCCCCAGGAAATTTCATTAGCTGATGTCAGAAAATCCATCAACTTCTGTCGCCAGGTCAACATGGAAATTTTAGGCATTGTTGAGAATATGAGCGGTCTCAAATGTCCCCATTGCGGTGAAATGATTGATATATTCAAGACCCGCGGAGGGATGGTAACTGCAAAAAATGAGGGTCTCAATCTCTTGGGATCATTGCCCTTCGAGCCACAGGTGGTATCCAATGGCGATACAGGGAATATGGGTCTTCTGGACGACGATAAGTTCATGATTACCAAGGAATTCAACAAAATAGTGGATGGGGTTTTAAAATTGACAGAGACCGGGGCGAAGGCTGCCCCTGAGTCCAAAAAAGAATCTCCTGATAGAACAAAACGTTCAGCAGACACAAAAGTGCTTGTCGTTCCTGTATCCGGGGGGAAACTTACATCCCATTTCGGCCACTGTGAGCAATTCGCATTTGTTGAAACCCAAAATGGAAAAATAGTGGGGACGGAAATGCACAATCCGCCCGGCCACGAACCCGGAGTGCTGCCCCAGTGGCTTTATGACCAGGGCGCTGATGTCGCGATTGTGGGCGGAATGGGAGAAAGGGCACAGGAACTTTTGAGGGAAAAAGGGATTGAGGTAATTATCGGAGCGCCCATGGATTCCCCGGAGTCCCTAGCAAACCAGTACCTTTCTGATACTCTTGTAGCAGGCGCCAATGTCTGCAATCATTAAATCAGGGGGAAGCTGTTTTCAATTACGATGCTTAGGAGTAAGCGTTCACAGGTTCATAAGGAGAAAGTAATGATTATCAGTATAGCAAGTGGAAAAGGGGGTACGGGTAAGACGACCGTGGCCACTAACCTGGCCGTTTCTATCGAATCCGATGTTCAGATCCTGGACTGCGATGTGGAAGAACCCAACTCCCACCTTTTTATCCAGCCTACCGTTGAAGAGGTTTTGACTATCACCACACCTGTTCCAGAGGTGGATATGGAAAAGTGCAGTCTGTGCGGAAAATGCGCGGAGATATGCCAGTTCAATGCCATTGTCGTAATTGGTGAGACGGTCCTGCCCTTTCAAGAACTCTGCCATAGTTGCGGCGGCTGCGTCGAGGTATGCCCTGAAAAGGCCATCACCGAGACGGGGCGGGAATTAGGCATAATCGAAAAAGGCCATAGAAACGGGCTGGAATTTATCCACGGGAAATTAAGGGTCGGAGAGGCCATGTCGCCCCCCCTGATCAGAAAAGTACGGGAATACACCAGGCCCGGCACATTGACCATCATTGACGCCCCTCCCGGGACATCATGCCCAGTGATAGCTTCCATGAAGGATGCGGATTTTGTTTTGCTGGTGACCGAACCTACGCCGTTCGGCCTGCATGATCTCAAATTAGCTGTCGGGGCCGTCAATATCCTTGGAATTCCGCATGGCCTGGTCATCAACCGGTCAGACATGGGCAATGATCAGGTAAAGAAATATGCGCAAGCGGAAGGCATACCCGTTTTAATGGAAATCCCCTTTGATCGAAAAATTGCAGAGGCATACTCACGGGGAAATATGATCGTAGAGGCTATGCCCGAATGGAAGGGCAAGTTCTTGGAACTATATCATCGCATAGAAAAAATTGCGGGATAAAAAGGAGTAACTTACATGAAAGAGATTGTTATAATAAGCGGCAAGGGTGGAACCGGAAAAACCAGCATTATTGCAGCTTTTGCCTCGCTTGCTGAAAACAAGGTCCTTTGTGATGCGGATGTGGATGCGGCAGACCTCCATTTGATCGTGGACCCTAAGATCAACGAGCAACACGATTTTGAATCCGGGCATACGGCAATAATTAATCAGGACAAATGCACCGAGTGCGGCCTTTGTCGGGATTTGTGCAGGTGGAACGCCATCAGCGAGGACTTTGTAGTAGACCCAATTGAATGTGAAGGCTGCGGCGTTTGTTATTATTTCTGCCCTGAAAAGGCAATAGACTTCCCATTGAATACCTGCGGGGAGTGGTACCTTTCCGATACCCGTTTCGGACCAATGGCCCATGCAAGGCTCGGTATTGCAGAGGAAAATTCCGGCAAGATGGTGGTCCTCATCCGGCAGGAAGGAAAAAAGCTTGCAGAAGAAAAGCACCTGGATTTACTCCTCACAGATGGACCTCCGGGTGTAGGTTGTCCGGTAATTGCCTCCCTTGGCGGGGCCACAGCAGTGCTCATAGTGGCCGAACCCACGGTCTCCGGCAAACACGATATGGAACGAGTGGCTGAGTTAGCCGAATTTTTCAAGATTCCTGCCATGGTCTGCGTCAATAAATTTGATCTCAATCCTGATATGGGACAGGCAATTGAAGCCTTTGCGAAAGAAAAAAATATAGGTGTGATAGGTAGGGTCCCTTTTGACCCTGCTTTCACAAAGGCGATGGTTCAGGGGAAGACCATCGTGGAGTTTGACAGCCGGTCGGAAGGTTGCAAGGCGGTCAGGGAAATATGGCAAACCCTGGCAAAGAGTATTGATATTTAGAGGAGACGGGACAGGACCAGAAGGTCGGGATCCTGGAGGTGGCCTAGGTAGAGGTTAGAGGGAGGGCCGGACGAGGCCAATAGTGAGGCGTTACCGATGGAAATGCTATTAGAGGTATTCAAGCATTCCTTGATGATCACCGTGTTCGTATTTGTGATGATGCTTCTGGTCGATTTTATCGAGTTGGCAAGCAAGGGACGTATGTCGGGAGTAATAAAGGGAGGCCAATGGAGGCAATATACGTTAGCGTCTTTGCTGGGTTCCACCCCCGGCTGTCTCGGAGCCTTCATGAATGTGAGTCTTTATGTCCACGGCATGATAGGCTTTGGCGCCATTGTGGGTGGGATGATAGCAACATCAGGGGACGAGGCATTTGTAATGCTTACGCAGTTCCCTGGTCAGGCGCTGGCCCTTTTTGTATTGCTGTTTGCGTTCGGAATCATCTTTGCATGGATAAGCGATAGGGTTGTCTCTGTCCTGGGGATTGTTCCCTGTGAGTCATGTATTGATACCCATTGTGAAGAATGCCTGCCCGGCATAGGGAATCAGGAAAAGATAAGTGATATTTTTCGACCTGGGAATCTCTCTCTAAACTTTCACGCTCTTTCTTTCACCCGGTTCCTTCTCCTTATGCTTATAGTCACTTTTTTGGTCTTGATCACAACGGGAACGTTAGGCCCGTCCACATGGGACTGGAAACGTATCACCTTCATATGTCTCTCATTGTGCACACTATTCATTATCATGGTTTGCTCAGAACATTATCTGGAATCACATATCTGGAAACACATTATAAAGAAACACCTGTTTCGAGTCTTTCTGTGGAGTTTTGGAGCCCTTCTTTTTGTGCACTGGGGCATGACCTTCTGGAATCTGAATAATTTTATTCACGAACATATGTTCTGGGTATTGCTGATAGGGGCGTTAATGGGCGTCATTCCGGAATCGGGGCCCCATCTCATATTTGTGATGATGTATGCGCAGGGACTGGTACCCTTTTCCATATTATTGACAACATCATTTGTACAGGACGGGCACGGCATGCTGCCACTTCTTTCATACAGCCTAAGGGATTCTTTACTGATTAAGATATTCAATCTCGTTTTTGGACTTGCCGTTGGGGGAGTATTTTTTTCTTTAGGTTTATGAGAAAGGAACATGTATTTGATTAAAAAGATCCAACGCCTGAACTATATCAGGAGCGGTGCCGTAATAACCCAAACCGTTAACTTAGATAATAGAAAAGGAGGTCTATCATGGAAAGGATGTTTAATGGTTTTACTTTAGGGGATCTGGAGCTTGCCAACCGATTTGTCTTTCCCCCGGTCAAACTCGGATATGGCGAACCCAACGGTACCGTAACGGACCGCCAGTTGACCTTCTATAGACAGATCGCGAGGAACGGCCCGGGATTGGTTATTATTGAGCCTGTATCGGTCACTGCCGATGGCAGGGAGCATCCCAAACAGCCCTGCGTACATTTGCCTGAGAGCGTCTCAGAACTCAGGAAGATTTCAGACGTTATACATGGGGAAGGCCGCCTCGCGTGTCTTCACCTGAACCATGCAGGCGCCGGCGCCCTTCCCAAGATAATCGGCGGCCAGCCAAAGGCGCCGTCCGTCATGACATGCGTTGCCAGGGAAGGAACCGTTTCAGAGACCCTCACCGAGCAAGAAATCGAGACGGTTCTTGAGGGTTATAAATCCGCCGCCCAAAAGGCACACGAAGCGGGTTTTGACGTCATAGAAATCCAGGGGGGACATGGGTATCTTATCTCCCAATTTCTGAACAGTAAACTTAATAAGAGGGAAGATCGTTATGGCATGGACAGGTTGCTTTTCCCGAAAGAGGCTATTTCAAGAGTCAAAGCTGGGGCACCCGATATGCCCCTGATCCTGAGGATTTCCGGGAACGAGATGTCCCCCGAGTTCGGTGTCAGCCAGGAAGATCTCCTGCCATTACTCAAATTAGCCGAACAAAGCGGAATCAATGCCGTACACGTGGGCATGGGAAATGCCTGCTTCAGTCCCCCCTGGTATTTTCATCATACCAGTCTGCCGGATAAGCCACAGATGGATGCTTTGGCCTGGGTGCGTGAGCACACAACACTTCCCCTGATTGCCGCGGGCAGGATGGGGAGGAAGGAAAAGGTTATCAAGGTCCTGGATGACGGTATAACGGATCTTGTTGCCCTTGGAAGACCGCTTATTGCAGATCCCGATTTGATAGAAAAATGGCAGAAAGGCATGGATGACCAGGTCATGTATTGCGGCTATTGTCTCCAGGGTTGTCTCCACCGCATGAAGAGCGGACAACCTGTGGGGTGTAATCTGAATCCTGCCGTTGGTTTGCCGGAACTTGAGCAGACAACTAATCCTATGAAAGTCCTGATAGCAGGAGGAGGCCCGGCAGGTATGAGTGCAGCCTTGTACATGAACAGATGCGGTCATCAGGTTACCTTAGCCGAAAAAGCGGATCATTTAGGCGGGCAATTTGCCATAGCATGGCAGGCACCCGGAAAGGAAAAAATGAAGCAGGGGCTTGACACTATCGAACGTAATGTGAAAACGAGCCTGGATTCCATCCTTATGGACAGGCCGGTGGATGCTGCCCTTGTTAAGGAGATTGAGCCGGATCTTCTTGTCTGGGCAACCGGGGCGATTCAGAATATCCCTGAGATCAATGGGCTTGGCGATCAGCATGTCATGACATCCATAGAGTATTTCCAGGATGAAAAGGAGGTAAAGGGACCGAGGGTGCTCGTTATCGGGGCCGGCAGGGCAGGTGTTGAGATCGCTGAGAAATTGGGCAAGGAAGGTTATGAAGTAGTTGCCACAAAGAGGACCGATCCAATAGGAAGCATGATGGAAATGATTACAAAGAAACTGGCCTTGATGAGGATAGGCCAGATGGAGAAGGTGACCCTGATGCCCCATACAACGGTTAAGGAGTTCAAACCTGACGGCGTTCAGATTGAACAGGATGGCAAGCCGTTGTCGCTGGAACCCTTCCAGACCGTCATCCTTGCTTCCGGTATGCTCTCGGCTGCAGGACCGGATGAAGAAATAACAAACGCCGTCCCTAAGGTGGAAATTATAGGAGACGCCATGGAGGTCCAGGATATTTTTACGGCTGTTCATGCAGGCTATAATCTTGCCCTGCACTATTGAAAATCAGGTCGATGTTAAGGGCCTAAAAGACAGAGTCCAAATTTTTAAGGAGGTTACTGATGGACAACATATCGTTTTCAGATATAGCAATAGTATCCTGTGGTACCTTGAGTCTCGAGTTGAATCATCTGAAAAAAGAGGGTTTTCTCGATACTGATCATTTGTTTTTTACTACACCGGGGCTCCACGAGGATATCCGTGAATTGGAACGTCAACTGATCGAAAAGATCAACAAGGCCAAGGAAAAGACCGATAAAGTCATTGTGGTGTATGGGGGAAAATTCTGTTACGTGAATGCGGATGAACCCTTGCGCACAATGAGAACAATCATTGAAGAACAGGGGCCTGGCGTGGTGAGAATTGAGGCAACCCACTGTATGGATATGTTAGCCGGCCAAGACGAGAGGGAAAGGATTGCACAGGAAGTCGCAGGTGAAGAGAAGGTCTGGTGGATGGTACCGGGTTGGATCAAATTTCGACATAAGGTCTTCAAGGGATGGGACAAAGGCCTTGCCAATGAGAATTTCCCCCGCCACACGGGAGGGGCGATAGTCCTTGACGGCATTGGATACGTTGACAATTACATGGCGGAAAAACCGGAAGAGTTCCTGGAATACTGCGACTGGATGGGGATTCCAATGCAGGGTTATCCGGTGTCGCTCGACCGTTTTAAATCTCTTTTGGCTGAGCAAGCAAGGCTACTGCATAAAAGTTAAAAGTGGCTAAAATGATCTAAAGTGCCTAAAATTATGGAGTCGCTTCGCTCCGTTGATTTTATATAATTGTCAGGATACCTCCACTTTAGTTCACTTTAGACTTTTGAAACGATCCTTCAGGCAGACCAGGAAAGTTCTGGCATGGCCCCAAAAATGAGGCTTTTTGGTTCAAAACAAAAATGGGTAAAGTGAACAGGGAAAATAATAAATCTGAGAAAAACGAATCGGATCGAGAGGGGCCTGTCTTCCTGGTTGCGGTCGATTTCTCTCACTGTTCGAGGCTCGCACTCAAAAAGGCGAAGGATTTACTGGAACATTGGGGAGGAAAAATCGTTGTCTTTCATGTCATCGATCACGATTTCGTGGAGCAGTGCGTTCAAGGACAGCTGGGCAAAAAAGGTGAAATCAAAAAGAAGTTGTTCATTGGTGCAAAGACAAGACTCCAGGAATTTGTTCGCGAGGAAGGACTTGAAGGTTACCAAATTGAAAAAGTAGTCTGCGAAGGGGCTCCCTGCATTGAAATCAATAAGAAGGCGGCCGAGATCGATGCCGAAATGATTGTAATAGGGAGCCATGGAAAGTCAGAAGACATGAAAAGCATTTTTTTCGGCAGCACCGCGGAAAGGGTCCTGAGATTCATCAGAAGACCGGTTCTTTGCGTTCCGCCGGATAAATAATAGGTTGTAGACATGGCAAACTCTCTTTGAAGACAGGTTCAAGGAGGGATGAGATGCCGATTTATGAGTATCAATGCAAAGTATGTGGGGCCACGTCCGAATATCTGATCGTTGCGGGAAAGGATGAAAATATCTCCTGCAAAGAGTGCGGGACCACTGAAGTGGAGAAAATACTATCCGTTGCTTCATTTATGAGCGGAAGATCAAAGCGGACTCCAGGACGAACCTGCTGTGGTCGGGAAGAACGCTGTGAGACCCCTCCATGCTCTGAAGGAGGCCCATGCAGACGCGCATAAGAACATTGACAGGAGCTAAAGAATTTGTCGACCGTAGATCATTACAGGACCCTTGGGCTTACGCTTGAGGCAACGCAACAGGATATCAAAAAGACATATCGCAAACTTGCGATGCAATATCATCCCGACAGGAATGGGGGAAATTCTGAGAGTGAAGAACACCTTAAAGAGATAAATGAGGCATATCGGATCTTAGGAGATGAGGAAAAGAGAAGACGTTATGACATTCAATTTCGACCCCCTTTCGAAAACTATATATTTCATGAAAAAGGCACGGATGACGATCTTGTAAGGGCGTTCAGAAAGTTTTCTCAAATGGGTTTTAGCATGAAAAGGACCGGGGGTTGTGGGAGGAAAGGCTTCGGAAGAGGTGGGTGCGGAAGATGGAAAAGATAAGTTTTTGTTGGGGTCCGAAAAATCGCAAGAAGGCTGGAAGACGATCTCAAAATCAATAACATAGAAGTCATTGGTATTGTTCCAAACGACCCTCTGGTATTTGAGGCCTGTTTGGAAGGCCGAACCCTCGGTGAGGGAGCAGCATTTAATGCGGCAGGGAAAGTGCTGGACGCTCTTCTATAAGAAAACCAAGATGTGGATCAGGAGGAGAATATGTGTTTGAGCACAGTGTATATAAATTCGGGGAATGAACAGAAGGAAATCATGAAAGACATAGCCCGTATAGAGGCGGAGGGCCAGGGCTTTTGGTTTATCAATCTGTTCGGGGAAAGGACGTTTATCGAGGGAAGTATTCAAACGGTCGACCTCATGGACAGCCACTTTGTCATGCTCACAAAAGGGAAGTCAAATTGAC
>JAIOSR010000430.1 GCA_021107495.1 Desulfobacterales bacterium
ATGCCTGTGGCAGGGAAAAAGGGCTCAATCCGCTTCATGGATCCGTCATTAAAAACATAAATAGCCTTATCAAGACCCTGACCGATGAAAAGGAAGTGAATGTTGAAGATATAACGGCCATTGTTGCCGCCGGGAACACCACCATGAGTCATCTTCTCTTATCACTTATTCCCTGCTCCATCCGGTTGGACCCTTATGTGCCCACGGCCAATATCTTCCCCCAGATACGCGCCAGGGACCTGAACATAGACATTAACCCGGTCGGGATACTGGAAACGATTGCGGACGTGGCCAGTTATGTGGGGGGAGATATTGTAGCCGGGATCCTCGCATGCGGTATGGCCGACAGACCGGAAACCAGGGTTCTTATTGATGTCGGAACAAATGGGGAAATTGCCATAGGCAATAACGAATGGATGGTCTGTTGCTCCGCCTCAGCAGGACCTGCTTTTGAGGGTGGGGGTATTAAAAATGGCATGAGGGCCACGCGCGGGGCCATAGAAAGGATAACTATAAGTAATGGCGATATAACATATGAAACAATCGGCAAGGCAAAACCGAGAGGAATCTGTGGTTCAGGGCTCATTGACTGTATTTATGAGTTTGCCCGGGCCCGAATAATTGACCATGACGGCAAGTTCAATCTCTCTGCCAACAATGGAAGGATAATCGAGAAAGACGGCGGGGCGCAATTCATATTAGCCTATTCTCAGGAGACGGAAAGTGGAGAAGACCTGACGATTTCAGAGTCAGATATAGCCAATCTTATCAGGTCCAAAGGGGCGGTATTTGCGGCTATCAAATCCCTTATGGATTATGTAGGCCTGAAATTTGAAGACATAGAGACCTTTTTTGTGGCCGGTGGATTCGGGAGTTACTTAGATATTCCAAAGGCGATCGGCATAGGTCTTTTGCCGGACATTGATCCCAAAAGGATCCGGTTTATTGGAAACAGCTCTCTTATGGGCGCCCGCCTGGCCCTGTTATCAGGTCATGCCTTTGAGCGTACCATCCATATAGCCAATAGTATGACCAATATAGAGATGTCCACTTACCAGCCGTTTATGGATGAATATGTGGCAGCCATGTTCCTGCCCCATACGGATAGAAGGCTTTTTCCTTCAGTGCATTATTAGTAGCCTCTCGAATTTTACAAGGACAGAAGGATGGATCTGTATAAGGGGGAGAGAAAATGAAAACAGCGATTGGAACCGATGATAAAAAGACAATCCGCAAAGGCTACTTCTGTGAAAGCAGGTATTTTCTGGTTACCGAAATACTGAATGCGAAAATTGTGGGCCAAGAGCTTCGGGATAACTCCTGTGTTGTAGCCGGGAAAAATAATCAAGACCAGGCCGAGCGGGTTATTGATTTACTTAAAGATTGTGCTATTTTTATGGCGGGAAGCATGGAAGAAAAATCTCTCACAGAGATAAAATCGCGTAATCTCGACTGCATTATTACCAGTATTGAAGAGATCCATACAGCAATTTCCTATTATATTGATGGGCAGCTTGAAGGGTTTAAATATTATGATGCGGATGCAAAGGACTTAATTCCATGCTCGCAGAGGAAATGTGTATAAGGCAGCCGTGCGTTGCATTGATAAAAATTTAAGATAACCTATAAAAATTAAAAGAGGAGGAAAAGAGATGGTGAAAGATGTGACGGATCAAAATTTTGAGGAAGATGTTTTAAAAGCCGAGAGGCCTGTATTGATAGACTTTTGGGCGCCGTGGTGTGGCCCATGCCAGATGGTTTCTCCCGTGGTTGAAAAAGTTTCAGATGATTATGTTGAAAAAATGGAGTTTTTCAAAATGAATGTTGATGAAGCACCAGCAACTGCCCAAAGCTATGGTATTATGAGCATACCTACGTTGATGCTTTTTAAAAACGGGCAAAAAGTTGATGAAATTATCGGGGCCGTGCCTGAGACATCTATAAAAACAATGATAGACGCTGTTCTCTAATAAAATGCCAAGAGTAGATGGAACAGGCTCCTACAACCAGACCATCAATAAGAGTTTGACCGGGACCACGAGAGATGAACCTGCCAAACTCGGTCATGGTAAAGGATGTTTTGTTGTGATTCGTGGACGGAAAGGACAACAATGAACGTCGTAAAGGATGAACACATATTGAGTGAGGAGGAGGCGATTAAGGAACAGCTTGAAGAGCTGATGGCCAGGGTTACCCAGCTTCACAAGGGTATCCCTTGCCTGAAGCAATGCTCTCGTTTGAGCAGTCTCTTGCAGAAGATGTACGAAATACGGGAAGGTCTCAACAAATTGGAACAGGGTCTGTTACAGACCCATCTCAAATGCTGCATCTCCCCTAATATAAAGGTCCCTGGAGAGGTCGTCCTTGCGCTTTCCAAGCTGAGTGAGAAACGTCACGGAGCAATCATAGTGATAGAGCAGGAAGACAACCTGGACGAACACCTTCAAGGAGGGGCCGTTATAGAGGCTGCTGTTAGCGCACCGATTTTAGAGAACATCTTTTATCCAGGAAGTCCGCTCCATGATGGGGCAGTGATTATCCGGGGCTTAAATATCCGAAAAGCGAGTGTCTTACTCCCCTTAACTCTGAACACATCCGAACTGGAGGCCCTCGGTCTGGGGTCCCGCCACTGTGCAGCCCTCGGCCTCAGCCAGGTTAGTGATGCCTTGATCATTGTTGTTTCTGAAGAGAAGGGCTGGATATCCATGGTCCTTGGCGGCCAATTATATCCAAATCTTGGTACATTTGCTTTGCTTGAAAAGCTGGGAAATGGCATAGAGAAAGAAAATAAATAGATTACAAGATTATTGCAAAATAGGGCAGACTATGAAAAAATATCATGCGTGTTATCTTCGTACCATATTGCTAATCTGAAACAAGGAAAAGTGGCTGATGGAGCCTGCAAGAAAAAAAGGGGCTCATAACACTATGGGCTCAGCAATAACTTGTTTACAAGAAAAGCCGGAGAAATCCGGGTTGCTGAAGAGATTTCTGGACTGGATTGCCAAAGGGGCGAAGGATGCGAACATGGGAGCGCAATCCTGCCCCACCTGACGAATCAAGCATTAAAAGCCTTTCAGGTGGGAAGGATGCTTTGATTTTGCAATCATGTGCCGGAAGGAATGGTGTTCACGGAAGCGAATCCGGGTTCATGAAGCGGGATAAGTATATCCGCCATATCTTTTACTTTCAGCAGAATGTCATATGCCTCATATACATTTACAGGAGTCCCGGGTGGAATCACGTCCATCTCCATCGCCTTTATTCCAATAGGTGGGTTAAGATTTTCATCTATTATGCAAAACCCTGTTATTGCTGCCTTTCCTTGAGCCGTCTCGATTAGTACCGTCAGACCACCCTCTGAATGGGCAGGGGTATGAACGACACTGATTCCCGGCACAATCTCAATATCATTTTTAATGCTTCTGATTTGGCCGTTTTCTTCTACATCCTCGATATAATCCTCTAAATAACGAAAATCCAAAGGATGGGGATTATGAATTTTCTCTAATTCCTTTTCATGAACATAAATTTCGGCATTAACGCACTTATAATCGTTTTCACAATGGTCATTATGCAAATGAGTATGGATCACAATATCAATGTCTTCCGGTTTCAGGTTCCATAAGGCCAAACCCTCTTCAAAAGTATAAATCTTCCCCCCGATGGATTTTTCCCTGTCTTTTGACTGTATGGGGCTCATCTCGCCTGTATCCACAAGAATTTTTTTGTCGCTTCCTTCAATATACCAGCAATAGATTGGTATGGTATATGTTTCACCGGTCCCATATTGATATGTCATCATGCTCTTGTCAAAAATCTTTGTCCCCATTACAATTGGATGTATTTTGTACTGATTCATTTCCTGCTCCTTATATGTTTTACTTTTTAGGCCTTTATGGCCAGGTATTTTTAGCCCCCCAAATTTAGCAAGAGAAACTCAAATGTGAAGCTGTCAGCATGCAGTACTGTCCAAACCAGACATCGACTGTTGACTAAAAAAGTGTGCTGTTATAGTTTAAAAAAGTCAAGCGCATTTGAAAATGATGTCCTGAAAAGATAGGTTCATCCGGTTAATGAGTACGCCTCAAGGCAACAGATCATTGCAAGGTTGAAGGTTGAAGCGGTCTTTTCAGAGTGACTGCTGGAAGGCCTTCGTGATTTCAGGCTGTTATGGGATGGGGGATCCCCTGGCTCCGACGCTCCGAAGGAGCGGAGGAGAACAGCGGAGGGGGGAGGAATCACCCGCCCATAACAGCTTGAAATCACCAGACCGAGAAGCTCGGAATCGAAGAAAAGACTGCTTCAACCTTCCCATCTGCCGATTTAATACCTGAACAGTCTCGCAGTACTCATTAACCGGATGATCCAAAAAATAGAACATGGGGAAAACCACAAAATATTTAAAGGGGACGAGGGATAAAAATGACAGAGGATATTCGCTGGATAAAGACGCACTGCGGAAAAATGGACCATGGTGGCTGCGGCCTCCTGGTAGGTGTAAAGGATAACAGGATTGTAAAGGTCAAAGGGGACCCTGACGGGTTTTTAAACAAGGGCTACATCTGTCCCAAAGGGATTGCATCGCCTGAACGTCTAAACCATCCTGACCGCCTCAGATACCCCCTGAAAAGGGCAGGAAAAAGGGGTGAAGGAAAGTGGGATAGGATTTCATGGGATGAAGCGCTCAAAGAGATCGCTGAAAATCTGAATAATATAAAAGAAAAGTATGGAGCAAGGGCTGTTGCCTTCGGTCTTGGAATGCCCAAAGGGCAGGAGCATTTTGTCCTGATCCGTCTGGCCAACCTCTTTGGTTCTCCCAATGTCGTTACATCCCAGGATGTTTGCCATGCCCCCCGGGAGATAACGGGTCTCCACACCTGCGGCTTTTATCCCGTGTCCGACCTGCATCAACCAAGCAAGCTTGTTGTCTTATGGGCAAGCAATATCACCTCCACCAATGAGGAGGGAGAGATATGCAGCATGCTTCTTAAGCAATTAAAGGAGGGGACCGAACTGATCGTTGTTGACCCGAGGAAGATCGATCTCGTCAAGAAGTCGAAAAGATGGCTGCAAATAAGACCGGGAACGGATCATGCACTTGCATTGGGTCTTTTGAACGTAATCATCGAAGAGTCCCTGTACGATAAAGATTTTGTAGAAAACTGGACACACGGTTTTGAGGACTTAAGAGAGCATGTTAAGGAATACACGCCTGAAAAGGTATCCGATATAACCTGGGTCCCTCCCGATCTCATTCGAGAGACGGCGCGATTGTATGCCCGATCAAAACCCGCCACCATCCAGTGGGGAAACCCTATTGAACATAATATCCACACCTTTCATATCACAAGGGCACTGATCTGCCTGATGGCCATATGCGGCAATCTGGATGTGCCGGGGGGCAATGTGCAGGCGCTTGACCCGAAGGTCATGGGATTAGGGGCTTTTGTCCGCGCCGACCTTTTCCCGACCAAGTGGAAGGAAATGATAAGCACCTCACATGGTGTTATACCCAGGTTCATGACCATTCCCTCTTCTTTTTTTCGAAAGGCGGTTATCGAAGAGATCCCTTATCCTGTTAAGGGCTTTTATTCCATGTGTTCAAATCCCATGTTGTCCTATGTCGACAGTCGGTACACGTATGATGCACTGAAGAAGCTCGATTTTACAGCCGTTGCCGATCTTTTTATGACACCGACCGCTGCCATGGCGGATATTGTGCTTCCTGTTGCAAGCCAGTTTGAGACGGACGATATCGGTCATTACGGCCTTGGCCACGGTTATATACTTGCCAGACCCAAGGTGGTTGATCCGCCGGAAGAGTGCTGGCCTGACATTAAGATATTGAATGAATTGGGCAAGCTAATCAGTCCTGAAGAATACTGGCATGACGACTATCGTCAATTTTTAGAGGATTTGCTCAAACCGGCAGGCCTTACATACAGCCAGTTCGTGGACAAGGGCTATCTGAAAGGTCCAGACAGATACAAGAGTTATGAAAAAAAGGGTTTTCGGACGCCTACTGGCAAGGTAGAACTTAGATTGAGCACGGCGGAAAAATTCAAACTCCCTCCCATGCCCTCTTTTAC
>JAIOSR010000109.1 GCA_021107495.1 Desulfobacterales bacterium
AGGGATAAACTGCTGAAATGATCCATGATCATGGCCCTGCGTTCGGATAATTCAGGCTCACGTGGTGCAAGGCCCTTTTCCAATTCCAGGATCTGCCTGAAAATCCAGGGGTTGCCAATGGCGCCACGACCGATCATGATCCCGTCGCACGCGGTTCTGGTTTTCATGTCTAAGGCCAGGGATGGCTTGAACACGTCACCGTTTCCGATAACAGGTATTTTTACGTGCTGTTTGACCTCGGCAATAATGTTCCAGTCGGCATTTCCCGTAAACCCCTGCCTTACGAACCGAGGGTGGATCGTGACGGCATCCGCCCCACAGTCTTCTATTAGCCGGGCTGTTTCAACTGCGACAGGCTCATCAGCATTCCATCCGGCCCTTATCTTTACTGTCAACGGCACGCTAATGGCACGGCGGACGGCGGAGACAATCTGTCTTGTCTTTTCAGGGGAACGGAGAAGTGCCCCGCCCGACCCCGTCTTTAAGACCTTTTTAGCGGGGCAACCCATGTTAATGTCCACAATGTCCGCGCCTGCCTCAACAACTATCTCGGCGGCGCGAGCCATGACCTCCTGGTCGCAACCGAAGATCTGAACGGCTAAGGGTCTTTCTTCGGGATCGGTTTGCAAATACTTAAAGGTCTTTTTCTTGCTCCCGGCCAGACCCATGGCGCTGACCATCTCTGTGGTGACCAGGCCGGCCCCTGACTTTTTGACCATAAGACGAAAAGGCAGATTGGTTATGCCCGCCAGGGGTGCCATAATAAGGCTGTTTTTCAGCTTTAGAGATCCGATTTGAAGCATGGAACCATTTTAGATGCCTTTTAACATAAATACAACAATCAAGAAAATCGTCCGGTTGTCGATGAGTTTTTTGAGCAGAATGGATCAGTAATCCACGGAAGGGAAAAGTTTTCTGTCGGTATGGGGCAAAAAGAGTGCCGCGATGTAGTCGTCAGTAAAAGGCTGGTGAGTGGAAAGTTCGATGTTGGTCATGGAACTTGCTATATTCGTGCATGTTTCAAAGGCCTTTTCAGAGAGCAGGCACATGCGTGCGCCGGAAAGGGAACTGTTCCCTATAAACTGTATTTTTTCGTGTGGCAGGTCCGGCAACAGACCAATGGCGACGGACTTGGGGACGTCCAGAAAATTGCCAAAACCACCTGCCACGTAAAAGGTTTCAATCTGATCAAAACCGAGATCTATGTAGTCGAGAAGGGATTTGATGGCCGCGAAAACCGCACCCTTTGATTTTATAAGGTTATCAATGTCTGTTTCGGTAATGACCACGTCAGCCCCGGTTTCGGTTTCATTAGCATGCGCAATGATGTAGTGCGGTATATTGTCCTCAATGGCAAGCCTGTCGTCCTTTCTTGTGCGATGAAACTTTCCGTCCGGCCCGATTATCCCGTTTTTCACCAGTTCATAAATGCAGGCTATCAAGCCCGAACCGCATATGCCAATGGGTTTGGCATTGCCTATGGTTTCGTATTTCAGACCGGAGCCGGATATCTCTATTTTTTCAATGGCTCCGGTCTTGGCACGCATCCCGCAACGGGTGCCCCCACCCTCAAAGGCCGGGCCGGCAGAGGCTGAACAGCACACGAGCCAGTCACGATTTCCTATGGCTATTTCACCGTTAGTGCCGATGTCTATCAGGCCTCTTACCTCTTCATGTTCTGCAATACCGCTTGCCATAACGCCGGCAATGATGTCACCGCCCACGTAAGAGGCGACACCGGGAAGGGTTTCCAGTATGCCCCGGGGAGTTCCGCACGGATCTGGGGAAAATTTCGTGCCGTGGGGACATAAGGATCCAGACGGATGGAGCACGGTGTGAGGCCAAGGAGAAAATGGCTCATGGTCGTGTTTCCTGCCGCCACAATGGAGTTTATTTCCTCAACCGATATGTCGTTGTCCTTTGCCAATTTACCTATTAGCTGGTTGATGTTTTTTACCACCGCCTTCTGCACGGGGTTCACCCCTGCCTTGCCGCAGGCAAAGATCATCCTGGATATAACGTCTTCCCCGAAGCTGGCCTGGTTATTATGGGTGCCCTTAACGCCGATCACCTTGCGGGAGTTGATGTCAATGAGCTGGGCCACGACCGTGGTGGTCCCCACATCAACGGCCACGCCGTAATTGGAACCGGCCGTATTGAGGGGGTCTATTTTCAGGATGCGGTAGTTATTCCCGTCCCTGGACAGGGTCACCGTGATCTTCCACTCATTTTCACGAAGCCTGTCGGAAAGGTTCTGGAGACACTCCAGGGGGAAGTCTACAAACCGTGATCCGGTCTCCTTTGCCAGAACCCTTGATATGCGTTCAACATCAGGGGCGTTGTCTTCAGGGGTCGGAGGGGGGAGCTCCAGGTATATTTTTCGGACGATGGGGTTGTCATTTGCCGAAAGGGCTTCTCCTTCCGCCGCCCCGGTCAGGATCTGGGAATCATCCGCCCTCGACTCGGGAGGAATTATAACCTCAAGATTATCATGGACCTCGGTCTGGCAGGCTAGCACATAACCTTTCATTATTTCATCCTGGGAAAACAGACCCTTTGCATGTTCTTCGGCCTCAGCCCGACCGTTACTAATCTGAATGCGGCACTTGCCGCACACGCCTTCTCCTCCGCAGAGATTACTGATAAATACATCGGCCTGGTGAGCTGCCTCTGCAATGGTTGTGCCTTCCTCCACGTCAACGGATATGTCGTTGGGAAGAAATTTTACG
>JAIOSR010000508.1 GCA_021107495.1 Desulfobacterales bacterium
ACTTATTTTCGCCACTGGCATGTAATTAGAGCAATAGTATCTTCGTGAATATTCCAAGTTCCATTAACATTTTACTCTGCTGTCACTAAATTCGTATTTCAAACTGGTTTTTCGACAGCCTCGTTAGGAGTTAAAAATAATGAAAGAAAATGAGCAAAGCCAACAATTAGAAGTATCTGTAGATACTCTAAACAAGTGGCAAAACATTGTCGACATAATGGCTGAATTGGTTGGTATCCCTACCGCACTTATTATGCGCCTTGTCGAATCTAATATAGAAGTTTTTATTGCAAGCCAAACTGATGGCAATCCTTATCATCCTGGAGATCATGAGCACTTTCTCGGATCAGGATTGTATTGCGAGACTGTTATAAAGGCAAACGACAAGCTTCTGATTCCCAACGCACTTACTGATGAAAAATGGAAAAATAATCCAGATGTAAAACTTAATATGATATCATATTTAGGATTTCCAATTCTTCTACCAGACGGAAAACCATTTGGAACCATTTGTGTCCTTGATAATAAGGAAAATGCCTATTCTGAAACCTATGAAAATCTTATAATGACTTTTCGTGAAATAATTCAGTCTCAGTTGGAACTCATATATATGAACACCGTATTGGGAGAGAAAAACAAAAATCTTTCTGATTATTTTGCAGAAATAAAAATGCTTCGTGGTATTGTCCCGATATGTTCTTTCTGTAAACAAATTAGAGATGCTGAAGGAAATTGGAGTGAAGTTGAAGCTTACGTCTCAAAACATTCAGAAGCACAGTTCAGCCATTCAATATGTCCATCCTGCATGGAGAAGCATTACCCTGAAGAACATGAATCTATTAAAAAACAGGATAACGATGGATAACGGTTAATTTTGTGGGATGGGGCCGGGAGTTCACCAACATCCATGAAAAGGATTACCTGATCTATGTGCACTGGCAGATTTTTTTGTGAGCGAATAGAGGTCTCCGTTTGACTTTTATTAATCTTTATCAACGGTCAAACGGAGACGCCATAACCGGCTTCGCCGAGTGGTCCGGTGAACTTTCTGTTGACATCACCCCCCGCTCGGGTCTAAAAAACAACTATGTGATGGGGCGTGTCTTACCGGCCCTGCCCTCCTGCGTTATAAATTAACCGTCATCAATTCAATTAGATGGACGATATATTTCAATTTTAAGGTATACCTTTGTCCGGTTAACTGCCTGACACATTCGGGGATCTCTTATGAGTATTGAGTTCTTTTTTGTGGCCGTCCTGTTCCTGCTGCTTTTTGCCGTGCTGGATCTGGTTGTGGGTGTAAGCAACGACGCAGTGAATTTCCTGAATTCCTCAATCGGCTCCCGGGTGGCCCCCTTCTTCGTCATCATGACCATCGCAAGCCTGGGCATTCTTACAGGTGTGACCTTTTCAAGCGGAATGATGGAGGTGGCAAGAAAGGGCATATTCCACCCCCAGTTCTTCACCATGCCAGAACTTATAACCGTCTTCATGGCGGTCATGCTCACCGATATTCTCCTGCTGGATCTCTTCAATGCCCACGGATTGCCCACCTCCACCACAGTATCAATCGTCTTCGAACTTCTTGGAGCGGCAGTGGCCGTGTCGGCCATAAAAATCATGAATGCCACCGACACCGCCATGAACCTGGGGGACTACATCAATACGGGAAAGGCAATGATCATCGTCTTCGGCATTCTCCTTTCGATTGTCGTGGCCTTTTTCTCCGGCGCCATTGTTCAATTCATCTCCCGCCTGATTTTCACCTTTGACTATCAAGGAAGACTCAAGCGTTATGGAGCGGTCTGGGGCGGCGTTGCCATGTCGTCCATCACATTCTTCATCCTCGTTAAAGGCGCCAAGGGGGCCTCCTTCATGACCCCGGAGGCGGTCGACTGGATCAGTAACAACAGTTTGCTGCTAATGTTTTTGATTTTCCTGGTCTCGGCCGTTTTTTTGCAGATCCTGATTTCTTTTTTTCGAATAAACATACTGAAACCCATAGTGCTGGTGGGCACGTTTGCGCTGGCCATGGCATTCGCGGCAAACGACCTCGTCAATTTCATCGGCGTTCCCCTGGCAGGTCTGAGCGCGTATAAGAGCGCTATAGCTTCGAGTGACCCCCTCGGCATTACCATGACCGCCCTCAGCAAGCAGGTCCAGTCCCAGACCATCCTGCTGCTCATGGCCGGAGGCATCATGGTTACTACCCTCTGGTTATCCAGAAAGGCCCGAACAGTCACAGAGACCGAGCTAAGCCTGGGCCAACAGGAGGAGGGTACGGAGCGATTTGAATCCATATGGCTTAGTAGAAGCATTGTAAGCATGGTGCATTCCCTGTTCGTCTCCTGTAAAAAATGTGTGCCCCGCGTTTTAAGGGGATTTGTTTTCAGACGCATAGATCCGAATGGGTACAAACCGACCGTTTTGCAGGAGAATCAGCCTTCTTTTGACCTGATCCGGGCATCGGTCAACCTCATGGTTGCAAGCGCGGTGGTTTCCTTTGCAACCTCCATGAAACTCCCCCTTTCGACCACGTACGTCACCTTCATGGTGGCCATGGGATCATCCTTCTCCGATCAGGCATGGGGCAGGGAGAGCGCGGTCTACCGTGTCACAGGGG
>JAIOSR010000257.1 GCA_021107495.1 Desulfobacterales bacterium
CTCTACGCTATCAGCATGGGCGCTAAACTGGTCTATGAGGCGAAGACGGTGGTGCTGCTGGCTTCGGGAAAACGGAAGATAAAATCAGTGGCCGAATCCCTGTTAGGCGATATAACCCCGGATGTACCTATTTCCTATGGCCGGAAATACGCAAAAGAAGGTGGTAATTTGTTTTATGTGGTGGACAAAATCGTAGGCCAGCCACTCATTTCCCAAAAGAATAGACTGAAACACAAAGGAATAAAAATTAAAAGCCTTCTGTGATTCGTCTCAAAGGAGCTGTTTTTCGATCATTGTCTCCGGGAAGCCCTCCAGTGTATGATATTAAAACATAGGCACTCTTGACGAACTCGTAAAAAGTCCCAAAGTTCGTCACTCCGGCCCCGCATGCAGTGCGGGATAAACTGCAGCCGGAGTCCAGAACCTATTGGAAAAACTGGATTCCAGCTTTCGCCTGTCGAAGATCCCGCTGCTGTATGCGGGGAATGACGCCAAAAGGGAAATTTTGACTTTTTACGAGTTCATCATTCTTAGTTTTCATAACGCTTTTTGAACCCTGCAACCTTCTGACCCCGCATATTTATAAACCCGTCTCATGAGTTTTTGATTACAAATTGGCAGGATGAATTGTCTTTAGACCGTTTAAATTCAGTCAATTTGTCAGAGACAGGGAAAGCCTAAAGGCAACTATTGAAGTAGGAGGCAATTTCAAGTGACAAAAAGGGGTAAATTTGCATTTTGCCTGTTTGAATATGTCCCTTTTGGGGGTATGCAGAGAGACCTGCTGCGCATTGTAGAGGTCTGCCGGGGCCGCGGCCATCGGGTGGACGTGTTTGCCCGGTACTGGCAGGGGGACCTTCCTGACGATTTAAAGGTCTCAATCCTTCCGGGCCGGGGTTTTACCAATCATCGGCGCTGTGAATCCTTTGCCGCAGGGCTTGAAAAATTTTTGGCAGCAAAGGAATATGATGTGATTGTGGGTTTCAACAAGATGCCCGGTTTGGATGTCTATTTTGCTGCCGATTCATGTTTTGCGGCCAAAGCGGGCGCAAGGAATTCCTTGTATAATTTGACAGGGCGTTGCCGGACTTATTTACGTTTGGAACGTGCTGTTTTCAGCAAAAAGTCAAGGACGGAAATTTTATTGCTCTCGAAAAAGGAAAAACAGGCTTTCATTGATTATTACGGCACACAGGAAGAGCGGTTTCATTTGTTGCCTCCGGGAATTGCTAAGGATCGTTTAGCGCCGCATAATGCGGGGGAGATTCGCGCCGGACTGCGTCGTGAACTGGATATTTTGCCTGATCAAAATGTAGTTCTGATGGTCGGTTCCGGCTTTAAGACCAAGGGCGTGGACCGAGCCATTCGGGCTGTTTCCTCTTTGCCGAAAAGGCTTTCTGAAAGTACTATCCTCTTGGTAGTGGGAGAGGATAAAGAGGGACCTTTTAAACGGATAGCCAGGCGGCTGGGCGCTGCAAACCAGATACGTTTTGTCGGCGGGAGAGAGGACGTCCCACGATTCTTGGCAGCCTCCGACTTATTGATACACCCCGCCTATAGAGAAATGGCGGGTATGGTCTTAATTGAGGCCATGGCGGCCGGACTTCCGATTCTGGCAACGGATGTTTGCGGTTACAGCTATCATATCAAGCGTGCCGATGCCGGAGAATTAGTAATTTCACCTTTCAGGCAAAAAACGCTCAATGGATTGTTGACTCACATGCTTAAATCTGAAAAAATAGACCAATGGAAAAAGAACGGCATGGAATACGTTGCCAGCACCGATGTCTTCAGCCTCCATGAAAAGGCTGCGGATATTATTGAACAGGTGACAGCATGATCGTATTACCTGATGTCTGGATGGAATACTGGCGCGGCAAAGATATTTTTAAAGGATTATTTTCTTTGGATGGGAGCGTCTATCGCGAGCAGGAGGGCCGAAAAACCTTACGGTTCAGTTTCCGCGATAGATACTATTTTGCCAAGCTTCACAGGGGGGTAGGCTGGAAAGAAATTCTAAAAAATATCCTGCAATTCCGTCTGCCGGTTTTTAGTGCACAAAATGAATGGCGGGCAATAAGTAGTCTTGAAAAATTGGGTGTTAATACCACTCCCCTGGTGGGATATGGACAGAGAGGCTGGAATCCTGCACGAATTAAATCTTTTGTGATCACCGAAGAAATCGCTAACACCAAAAGCCTTGAAGATTTTTGCCGTGACTGGCCCAATTCACCGCCTGACCATGACCTCAAAAGGGTGTTGATCACTCAAGTGGCGGAAATTGCCAGGACGGTGCATGAAAACGGGCTTAATCACCGGGATTTTTATATCTGCCATTTCTTATTAGATATGTCGGTATTCAAGGATCGGTTTGATCCCCGCTGTTTAAGGCTTTATCTGATAGACTTGCATCGAATGCAGATACGGCGTTGCACTCCATGGCGATGCAGGGTAAAAGATATCGCTGCACTGTATTTTTCGAGTATGGACATCGGCTTGACGAAGTGTGATTTGCTGAGGTTTATTAAAGTGTACCAAAATAAGCCGTTGAAATCGTCTTTTGGCCAACACAAGTTTTTTTGGTGGCTGGTCAAGAGACGTGGGATTGCACTTAAGCGGAAATTTTATAGAAAGAACAAATGACTTTTGCCTTTTTGATTTCAAATGTAACAGGTCGGATGACCCGGATTTATTGAAAATTTAGAAAAAAATTAATTGACGACTGCTATGTCCCTTAAAAAAATACTAAAAAGATTTTTTAGAAGAAAAAAAAGAATATCTGTACCATTTGAAAGACTAGAGGTAACGGCTGGAGAGTCGGATGGAACAGATAAAGAAATCTTAAAAATAATCAATTTATTGAATTATTCCAAGAGGAGTGATGTATCTTATGGTGGCAAAAAATATGAAGTCGGCTACCATTCATTCAAAATGGGCGATCATTGTCTTAAGGGACAGCGGGACCCTTCAATAAGATTTAAAAAAGTTAAATATGATTTTGATAATAAGACCGTATTAGATATTGGCTGCAATCAAGGGGGTATGTTATTTAAGATATCTGATAGAATAAAGTGTGGTGTAGGTGTCGATTACGATAGCAGGATGATAAACGTGGCGAATAAGATAAAATCCTACACTCAATCATTTAATTTGTTTTTTTATACCTTTGATTTAGAAAATGAAAACCTTGAAATCATAAATGATTTATTAGGAGATGATACGGTTGATATATGCTTCCTGTTATCCGTCTGTAAATGGTTAAAGAATTGGAAAGAAGTAATAGATTATGTCTACCGTATTTCAGGTAATTTGTTATTTGAATCTAATGGTTCTGTTAGTCAACAGGAAGATCAAATAAAATATTTGCATATGAAATATCCGTCCGTAGAGTTGCTGAGCCACTTATCAGATGATGACATAGGACAGAAAAAAAGAAAGCTTTACCTTTGTTCCAAAGCGTCCTAGGCATCAAACCCATCGCCATATGAAACTCTTACCTTTTAAGACATCTCGCAGTACGGATAGTAATCTTTACCTTCTCTCCAAAGAAAATAAAACTTTTCTCGTCAAATGCTATAATGGCAAAATGGCATATGAGAGAAAGAGGCTGGAATTTCAAATGTTACAAGTTTGGCGGAACAGCGGATATCCCGTTCCTGCATGTCATGATATAACTGTATCTCATATTACAGGACCATATCTTGTCATGGATTATATAAAAGGAGTCAATTTAGGCGAATACCTCAAAGACCCAAAAATTCAGAGAGAGAAAAAACTTAGTAAGATAGCAGAGATATTCAGAAACAACTTTGATCGGCATAGTAAGTCCCTGGAATCAAAGGACCTCAACCTCGTGCATTCTGATCCTAATACGGACAATATTTTGATCACCTCAGAAGGATTTTTTTATATTGATTTTGAACACTATTCAAAGAATTTGCCTCTATTCGATATGGTTTGTAAAGAAATTGCGACTTTCTGTCGTCGGGCCGTTCGTGACATTGGACCGGACTGTGTCGATGATGTTGTGAGAAATATGATAGGTGAGTATAAGAAAAACGACAAATTGCTTTGGAGAATTATTGAGTTAACGGCAGGTCGCCCCTTTCAGCTGATCCATCGTTTTCGAGATAGTAGAAAGAAAAAGGCAAGTCCCGGGGAGATCACTAAATACGATATTGCTGATGCTTTAAAACGTATGCTGTGAAAAAGCCGACCACCCTTTGCAAGGATAGGAATCTATCCATTGCGTGAGTTAGATCGTAAGCAATTCAAATCTGAGGAACAGGGAACAGGACAGGCCCCAGGCACACCGCACCTCGAATTCTCTGGTAAGTACGACACGACACAGGCCCGGTGCTATTTTGAGAAGCATAGGAAAGGGTTTGGCGACGGCTTTCCAACTGGACGGAGACGGTGGTGCTGCGAAAGGCCCTGAAGTTGGCAGGCAATGCCAAAACCGTGTTAGACCTGCCGGCGGGAACGGGGCGATTTTGGGAGATGCTTGCGGGCTCTCCGAACAGGAAAATCTATGCTGCCGACTATAGCAATGATATGCTGATGACGGGGCTTCATATGCGGCCTGAGCACGTTACGAGACGCATTAGACCTCTAAAATGTTCCGCCTTTTCCATCCCCTTGACAGATGGCGCCGTGGAAAGCGTGTTTTGCGCCAGGCTCCTGCATCATATAGGGGAAAGGGAAGACCGCAGGGCCATGCTGCGTGAGATGACACGTGTGGCCTCACAGAGCATATGCGTTTCCCTGTGGATAGACGGTAACTATAAGGCCCACCGTCGTCGTAAACTTGAGGCCCGTCGAAAAAAGAAACACTACCAGAACCGTTTTATTGTAGAGCGCCGGATGATTGAAGAAGACTTTCGTCATGCCGGACTCAAGCCCGTTGGGCGGATTGATTTCATGAAGTTTTATTCCATGTGGAGTACATACGTTCTTAGCAAAGTTGGTAATAGATCAATAATCAGCAGCGACAGTCCATAATGCCGCGACGGACGCCGGTTTAATATTGAGCAGATACCAAGTTTGTTTTAAAAATTAGGGATATAAGCCTTGACACCGGATATTAATGCCCGGTGTCAGGGGCTGATCCCACCCCATATAAACCTTTTATCTTTCCAAGAAATGATTGCCGGGCATTGGGCGGGAGGCTTGAATTCTCGATGTAGGAATCCAGGAACAGGTCTAAGCCAAAGTCCAGAATGGCTGTCCGGTCTTCCTTGTAGC
>JAIOSR010000386.1 GCA_021107495.1 Desulfobacterales bacterium
TCAGCGGTAGAAGCCCATAATCTTGCCAATCTGGGAAGGCCCATAAATGAAACCGTGAAGGAATACAAAGAAATAGCCAGGGATGCCTGTTCCAATAATATAAGGGTGGTAGGATACATTTCGGCGGCATTCGGGTATTTTGACCCCGAACAGGGAACTCTCATCAAAGCTGATACGGGGGAGGTAAGCAGTTATGTGGATATGCTCTTTGACCTTGGTGTCGAGACAGTAACATTTTCGGACCTCCAGGGTGTGGCGGGTCAGGAAGAAACAGGTTTTTTTTTCGAAAGCATACTAAACATAAGGAAGGGTAACGACATAGAAAAACTGGCATATCATCCCCATCATGTGTCAGGTGAGGCCGCAATCGCCAATAGCAAGATTGCCTATGATACAGGCATCCGGCGCTTTGACGCATCCTTAGGCGGTACAGGTGGTTGTTTAACAGGGGCACCCGGCAATCAACCAACAGAGAAACTTGTCCGGTTTTTCAATGAATCGGGGATAGAGACAGGGATAGATAAAGAAAAGGTTTTTTCCCTCACCGAAATGGTTCAAAGGGAATTGTACGGCAAATGAAGATACTGCTCATATATCCATATTGTCTTGAAGACAGACTTAATGCGGAAGATATCAGCGTCCCCCCCATGGGTCTCTATTACGTGGGCGCGATGCTCAAGGAAAACGGCTTCGATATTGAGATATTAAACTGGTATAATATCAATAAAACACCCGAGAAAATCAAAGAGACCCTGGCTGCAAAAAACCCGGATATAGTGGGAGTTTCAATCCTCCATGCGAACCGATGGGGCGGCATTGAAATCGCCAGGACAGCCAGACAGATTGATCCGAACGTGAAGATCATATTTGGCGGGATTGGCGCAACGTTTTTGTGGAAGCATATATTGACCCATTTCAAAGAGATCGATTTCGTGGTTATGGGTGAAGGGGAATACACCTTCCATAATCTGGTAAATTGCATTGAAAATAAGGATTATGGAGACATTGAAAATATAAAAGGGATCGCCTTCAGGAAAAAGGGTAAGGCTATAAAGACAAAGGTAGCCCCGGTCATTAAGGATCTCGACAGACTGCCCAACCCGGCAAAATATTTTGAGTATCAACATGTTTCCGCGACCCGGGGTTGCCCCGGGAATTGTACCTTTTGCGGGTCCCCAAAATTCTGGGGACACAAGGTGAGGTTTCACTCCCCCGACTATTTTGTGGATCAACTGGAACACCTCTATAAAAAGGGTATTACCTTTTTTTATTTTTCAGACGACACCTTCACCATTAAAAAGGATCGCGTGATTGAAATCTGCAGGAAAATTATTGAGAGAAACCTCGATATATCCTGGGCGGCCATCTCGCGTGTCAATTATGTTAGTGAAGACATGCTGTACTGGATGAGAAAGGCCGGGTGCACACAGATCAGTTATGGAGTGGAAAGCGGTTCCGAAAAAATAAGAAACGCCGTTCTGAAAAAAAATATCAAGGCCGATCAGATCAGAAATGCCTTTGCCCTGACTACAAAACAGGGCATCATGGCCAGGGCCTATTTTATATATGGTTGTCCAGGAGAAAACTGGGGCACCGTTCAAGAGACCATAGATCTGATCCATGAGATCAAACCCCTGAGCATTATCTTTTATATCCTTGACATATTTCCCGGGACCGAACTCTACTCGGATTTCAGGAAAGAATTCAAGGTCACTGATGATATCTGGCTGAAACAGGTCGAAGATATTATGTATTTTGAAACCGATCCCCATTTGACCCGGGAATTGATACTGGCCTTTGGCGAAAGACTAAGGACGGACTTTTATGAAAATCTTCCCGGTTTTGTGGATGCAATAGAACTGAAGGATAATAAGGAATTTTATGAAATGCATTCCGACTTTTTCTCAAGGCTCGGAATGACCTTTACACACGGTGACTATGCACGGATTGAAGCCATTAAAGAAAAAGACAAGATTGCCGAAAGGCTGTATGAGAGATCATTGGATTATCACCCTGACCACCGGGCTTACCTTGGGTTAGGTATCATCAGACAAAAAAACGGGGAGTACCAAGGATCGGTCAGACTGCTCTCGGAAGGCATTAAATACTTTCCGCACAGCGAGCCGTTAAATATATGCTTAGGAATAAGTTACATGAATTTGGGAGAACATGACAAAGCGCTGCCATATTTTCTGAAGTTCCAAGATTCAAAAGACGCAATCTATCATATTGCAGGCTGTTACAATGCACTTGGTGATTCTGAAAAGGAATCTGCTTTTTTAAGAAAATTTCGAGCCCTGCCATAAAACTCAATTTCGACCTCAAAAAGGATACCTGTAAAAGCTTTTTAAAGCCCATCGCTGAGGATACGTATTTGTTGGGAAAATTCAGGAACGCCTACAAATGAATTGTTTCCATCATTTTTATTTTTTTATTGACAATTAGCTATAATTGTATATAATTAGCGCTAAATCGTAACATAATAATATCAAAAGAGAGACATGTCATGGCGATTGATCTAAGAAAAATCGATCCGGAATTAAACTACTCACTTAAACAGATAGCCCAATTTCTTGAAATATCCTATGGGACAATCCTAAAATTAAGAAAGGGTGCAAAATTAAAATCTATTAGAATAGGCAAAAAATACTATGTCCAAGGAAAAGACATTTTATCATACATTCATAACGGCTAATATTTGATAACCGCTTAAAAAGTCCCAAAGTTAGCCACCCCGGCCCGTCCCCGCAATGCTATGGAAGGTGGACGAAAGCCGGAGTCCAAAACCTATTGAAAAAACTGGATTCCGGCTTTTGCCGGAATGACAAAAAATGGGGTTTTTTGACTGTTTACGAAACCATCAAAACATACTACATCGCAAATTTTGGGTTAAGTGGTAATGTATTTAAATTATTGGGGTTTTGAGAAATTTCCATTTGATAATGTACCTGATACTGACTTTTTTTTCATGTCCAGACCGCATAAGGAAGGCTTGACACGCCTGATTTATGCCGTGAAAAGAGGCAAAGGTTGTGCATTGCTGTCGGGAGATATTGGTTGTGGCAAAACAACTTTAAGCCGGGTCTTTATGGAAAAAATATTGGGAGAAAGGCTGGACATTGGTGTCGTATCAAATCCTTGCTCAAACTCTACAGAATTTCTGAAAGATGTCCTTTATCAATTCGGAATGTCTGATGCCCCTGACACCAAGGTGAATATTATTCATGTATTGCAGGAAAAACTGATTGAAAATATGAATGTGGGAAAAGAGACCCTCCTGATTGTTGATGAGGCACAGTTACTTTCAGATGAAACATTCGAAGAGATCAGGCTTCTACTTAATTTTCAATTATCCGATCGCTTTTTGATAATGATATTTTTTGTGGGGCAGCCTGAGGTATACGACAAAATCAGGAAAAACGAACCGCTCAAGCAAAGGATTGCCATAAAATATTCGCTGAGACCATTTAACTTTGGGGAGACAAGAGATTACATCTTATTTCGACAGAAAAGAGCGGGCGGGAACGGCAATTTGTTTAATGAAGATGCAATTGAAACAATCTATGAACATAGCGAGGGGTTACCAAGAAAGATCAACCATCTTTGCGATTTGTCCTTTTTGGTAGGTTTTGGCAATAAGGCAAAAATGATTAACTCAGGCATAGTAGAGGATATTATTGATGATGGTACGGTTTTCTGATATTTTTGAAGATGATAAGAAAAAGGGAGAAGAGGCCCCTTCTTCAAAGCCCGAAAAGGGCACGGAATTCCCACAAGAGGACAAAGGGACTAAGAAAATGCGGATGACCGATACCCAAATTCTGGGCCCGGAAGAAATCCCTGATTTTTCTGATCCTTTTTCAGCCAATAGGTATAGTGAGGATGTAAAGACATGCTACACCGGACTTCTTGAGAAAGCAAAGGAAGTCAGAGACAGAGTAAAGGCAGACCAGGGATTAGGCCATTCACCATTCTCGCCTTACTTCATGATATAATCGATCAGGATCTGATTGATCAACTTTATGAATACGCAATTTCCTTCCCGAGTAATGATGAGTTACCGGCCCATAGCATTTCCGTAACCCTTGCCTCTTTGAAGGTAGGCAAAGGAATGGGTTATGATACGAAGAAGCTCCTGAGGTTGGGGTTTACGGCCTTTCTTGAAAATGTGGGCATGTATAAACTCCCTGATCATATTTTGAACAAAACGGGAGAACTCAGCCCGGATGAAATTGCCTTAATCAGGAAACACCCTGAATTCAGCGCCCAAATTTTTAGCGCTATGGGAGAGGTCTTTAAACAGCTGGGAGGCATGGCTTTGCAGGTCCACGAAAGATTGGATGGTTCCGGTTATCCCTACGGCCTGAAAGGGCAGGAGATCTCAGAGGCTGCATCAATAATAGGGCTGATAGATGTGTACATGGCTATGATAAAGAATAGGCCCTATCGCGATAAATACATTCAGACCCAGGCAGTAAAATCCGTTTTAGAGCTCGGCAAAGGAAAATTTCCTCCTAATGTGGTCAAAGCCTTCTTGAATCAAATATCCCTGTTTCCTGTGAATACCCATGTAAGGGTTAATAACGGGTCCATCGGACGTGT
>JAIOSR010000402.1 GCA_021107495.1 Desulfobacterales bacterium
AAACGTTTCCAATCTTTTCGGAGGCTCGGCCGATTTGGCCCCGTCCAACAAGACCGAAATCAAAGGGCAGGAAGATTTTCAGGGAAATGACTATCAGGGCCGAAACCTGCGATTCGGTGTCAGGGAGCACGGCATGGCTTCCGTCTTAAACGGCATGGCCCTTCACGGAGGCATAATCCCTTACGGCGGCACCTTCCTGATCTTTTCGGACTACATGCGCCCCGCCATCCGCCTGGCAGCGCTCATGGGTCTTAGAGTCATTTATGTATTTACTCACGACAGTATAGGCCTGGGTGAGGACGGTCCGACCCACCAGCCCGTGGAACAATTGGCCTCTTTACGCACGATTCCGAATCTCACGGTCATACGTCCGTGCGATGCCAATGAAACGGCCGAGGCATGGCGGGTTGCCATGTCATCTGAAAACGGCCCTGTGGCCCTGGCACTGACGCGTCAGGGGATGCCGGTCCTTGATCGAAACACCTTCGGCCCTGCAGCAGGTCTGTCAAAGGGCGCGTATGTCCTTAAAGATGCTAAAGACCAAAAGCCGGGTCTAATTCTGATAGCCACCGGTTCCGAGGTACAGATAGCTTTGGATGCCTGTCAAGAGCTTGAATCTAAGGGCGTGGCAGTACGCGTTGTCAGCATGCCGTCGTGGGAACTGTTCGAGAAACAGCCTCAAGAATATAAAAATGAGGTCCTTCCCCTTGAAACAACGGCCCGGATAGCCATTGAAGCCGGGGTGGCCCAGGGCTGGCACCAATATGTCGGCGACAGGGGTGAGATAATTTCCATGACCCGTTTTGGAGCCTCGGCCCCGTCCAAGATACTTTACAAAAAATTCGGGCTTACCGCAGAGAGGGTGGTGGAAAAGGCATTAGCCATGTTGGGCCGCGACTGAAATTATCCTCGTAGGGTCCCGCCTTGCGGGACCGAAAACCAGCCGGGCACGGTGGCCCGCCCTACAATCAATCATGACCACACGTGACCTTGAAAAACAGCGCGCCCTCTCGGAGGTGGCCCTCAAAAATAACGCCTATGATTTTACTGCCAAGTACATGGCGGTCTCACATCTGCATTCTTTGGTGCAAACGAATCCCGAGGTCATAAACACCGGGACAATCTTTGCCCTTGAAAAAATTATTGAAGACCCGCGAATTTCCCGCCAGACTCAGGCTTACTTCATGTACAGGGAAACAGCAAACACCCTGTGTTCCATGATCACCCATTCGAAGAACTTGTCGGACCAGGCCCTTTTCGCCCTTAAAAATTTGTTGGGTAAAACTTCCGGTCATGCCCACAGGGCCGTTGCCGAGGCATTGGGTGCCCTCCCCTTTTCGATTAACGGCCCGGACATACATAATGACAGCATGGAACACATTCCCGATACGACCTTTCAGGAAACACTGAAGCAACTGGATCTCACTCCATGCGGTTCTCCCGCATTTATCGGAAGAAGTCTGGTCACTGCCGTTGACCGGGGAGACAGGCTCCTCGTGATCAAACTGGCCCGGGCCAACGAATCTCCTGCATCCCTGTGTGGCGAGCCGCACTGGATGGAACATCTTAAGGAACAATCCCTCTGTTTTGATGTGAGATTTAATGTGCCAGAGGCCATAAAAATCAAAGGAAGCCATGTATTCAATCTCAAGGATACCCCTGCCGCAATTCCCCATGACACGGATCTTCACCCGAAAGGCCACGCAATCGGCTTTATTGCGGACAAGGATTATTTCACCTACCCGAACGACACTGAAAAGGAAAGACAACTGACCCATGATAAATTCGGCGAGGTCATGTTCAGAAATGCTTATCTATTAGGAAGGTTGACGTCCTTGGGCATTGTTCATTCCGCTCTCATTCCGCTGTTTCATAACCGCGTGCAAAGGGAGAGAAGAAGAGATCATGGTTTTTATGAATGGCCGAGGGCCGGAAGGCTCGACGGGTGGCTTGATTCCTGCTCATACCCCAACCTCGGTCTCACGGGAATCAGGGACTTTGAACACCTAACCGGTTTCAAAGGCGTAAGCCGGAGACTCTACATCCATATGGGCGCCCATTTCCTGAGTCTTCTATTGTTGGCAGGCAGTTACTTCCGCAACAAGGACAGGCACAGGATAGGTTTTGATACACTCGGCAGACCAATAGATGCCAGGGACCTTTTTGACAAGCCGTTTCTAAAGAAACTTATCCATAACATCTTCATCAGTTACTACCACGGGTTTGTTGGAAAGGTATTTGACGGAAATGCACCCCTTGACCTGGAAGTCCTCAGCTCACGGATGATAGAAGAAATGGGTGTGGACCGCCATATGGAAGAGGTATTAAGGATTACGGATCAAAACGAAATGACGACCGAGGCGTTCCGCAAATTCCTGGAAAACAAGGGTTATTCACGTGATGAAATACGAAAACACAAAAAGGGAATTGAAGATATCACCATTCACAGCGGCCCGCATTTAGGTGGTTTCAATGAGAGGATATCCCTGCCCGAACTCATCGAATCCGTAGGGACCATGTCTGCATTGTGTATTGCCGGAAGATACTTGGAGGCTGTCCGA
>JAIOSR010000038.1 GCA_021107495.1 Desulfobacterales bacterium
AGATCGAAATGAAGATAAAATGCCTTTTGCTCGCGAATCGCATCATTTCTCAAGCTACTGATTAAGCCGATCATTTTGCGTGAAGTACTCTTGAGTTTGTCGGTTAATATGGCATGTCGTATTTTTGGCATGGATATTGACGCCATCACACCGATTAGTATTATGACTATGGTAATTTCAATAAAGGTATAGCCTTTTGTATTACCGGACATTATTTTTTGTGGAATCCTTAATCTAGTGCCCATCTATAAACCAAAAAAGGGCCGTAAGTTGTGTCCAGTTCAGAAATGAGTAATTTTTAGCAAGATCAAGGTAGGGCGTCCCGCCCGTAAAGGGCGGGAACAACCAACCCTGCCGATTGACGCCGACCTGTCCCGAAACAGGCGGGGGATTGCGGAAAAGGGCCATTTCTGGCTGGACACTACCTACTGGTTTGTGAAGATACCGATTTCATGGCCTGTTCTTTCATTAACATAGGTTGCCGCGAGTTTCATATTGTTTCTCAGGGTCAATTGAATGGGAGGCAGATTGTCCATACGTATGGTAACATATATCTTTTTTCCCGAAGACCCGGAGACCAGTCCCTTAAGGAGTCTATCCCCAACCCCCAAACCCCTGAATTCAGGTTTCACATACGTGTATCCACGCTCCAAATAACCCTTTAAGTCTAAATGGGTCTTTTCTTCGATTTGCCTGACATATTTTTCCAAAGGTTTTTTATGGACCATGGCGCCGACAATCCTGTCATGTTCAACGGCATAACCTATTAAAAATGCATGTTTCAAATTCTCTCTTAGCCACGATACCCCAACTTCGCCTCCGGATTCGACCAGATCACAAATTTTTTCAAGGACCCCGGACGGAACCTCGTCCGGCTTCTGAAAGAAGTATTTAATCCTAAAAGACTCATTGGTTTTTGTGGTTTCGGGCATTTATTTAGCATAATGAACTGAGGAATTTTATCAAGTGATAAAATAGCTACGCAATTTTATGCAATCTTCCGCTTTGCGGGACTTCAAAAAAGGAAATGCAGATGTTATCAATATTTCGTGGCAAAAGTTCAAAAAATAATGTAATCATCTATATTTTGCTGAGGCAATAATAAAAGAACAGTGATAAATATCGGAACACCGGCTGCAAGAAACCCGGAATATAACCCAAACCGGAGACTGATTGAGGACAATTATTCGCCCGGCTTCAAAGGGCTTGAGGCCCCTACCGGCCTGAATATTGCCTCCGGGATCATCCGATATGTCACTCAAACCGGGGGAGGGCCTTCATGAACATCGGTTTTTTAATGGACCGGCTGGATTCGATCAATCCGGAAAATGAGACCACCAGCCACCTCATGTACGAATGTAATCAGCGGGGACATACGGTCTTTTTCCTTGAGCCCCATGATGTTTATATTCGAAAAAATGAAGTAGTGGCCAGAATGCGCAACATCACGGTACCTAAAGGCCTCTCCATGAAGAAATACTGGCGTGCATTGCAGAGTTGTCTGAAACGCGAAGAACTTATATTTGAAACCGTTACAGATCTTGACGCCCTTTTCCTGAGAAAAAATCAGCCCCTTGTATACCAGACCATGGAATTCCTGTCATCCGTCAATGACCGGGTCTTTATGATAAACAACACCAGGGGCCAGATTCTGGGCAACAGCAAGCTCTATACCCTCAATTTTCCGGGGATCATTCCGGAAACCCATGTCTCAAGGGACCCAAACCGGCTGACAAAAATTATAGATGATTTTGGAGGCGCAATGGTGGTCAAGCCGCTCCAGAGATACGGCGGCCAAGGGGTGATCAAAGTCAGTGTCCGGGATCGCGAAAATCTGATTTCCCTGACCAATTATTATGTCAGGGCATACAAGGCATATCCGGAAAGAGAGCCTATCATGGTCCAGGAATACCTGGATGGAGTGAAGAGGGAAGGGGATGTCAGGATCCTCATGCTGAACGGTAAGATCTTAGGGGCCATGCGAAGAAAACCCCGCAAAGGAGATTTCAGGACCAACCTTCACGCAGGTGCCAGGGCATATAAACATGCCGTGACTCCAAAGGAGAAAGCGATATGCACTGCCATTAAAGGCCGGCTTGTAGAGGATGGACTGTTCTTTGTAGGCATTGACATTATAGGGGACAAATTAGTAGAGATTAATTGTGTAAGTCCGGGAGGAATTCCACGCATCAACCGGCTGAACAAGGTAAAATTGGAAGCAGAAGTAATTGATTTTATTGAGCGGAAAGTTGAGGGGATTAAAAAGAAAATATAGCGGGATCAATAGTTTTTTGTTTAAATTAACAGACAAAAGGAGAAACTATGCACCATATATATCCCAATGAAGGAAAGCCTTTTTATCGCACGTGTCTTGTCGTTATTTTTTCCATAATATTGACTTTTGGTATTTCACTCTCTGCAGCGCAGGTGCGGGCAGCCACCATGCTTAAGGTGGGCCTCCTGGAAGAACCCAAGACACTCAATATCTGGCTGGCCAGTGACAGATGGTCCCGCAAGGTCTTGAGCCAGATATACCAGCCTCTCTATATACGGGACCCTAAGACACTCGAATTTGTCCCTTGGCTCGCCAAAGAAAATCCCGTCTATGATGAGGCCACGCTTTCATACACGGTAAAAATCAGACCGGCCAAATGGTCGGACGGTTCTGAGTTGACTTCAAAGGATGTGGCCTTCACCGGTCGCTTTATCAAGGAATTCAAAATACCCAGGCATTCATCAAAATGGAAGTTCATAAAAAAGATCGAGACGCCCGATAAACACACAGTAAGGTTTTATCTAAAAGAACCCAAGGCCATTTTTCTGACCAGGACCCTGACCACTCCTATTGTTCAGGAAAAGGAATGGCTCAAGATAGCGGAAGAGGCAAGAAAGACGGAAAAACCTCTGGTCACAATAATGAATTACAAGATAGAAAAACCCGTTGGAAGCGGTCCTTTTGTGCTCAAAGAATGGCGTCAGGGTGCCTACTTGTTTCTCCGGAAAAACAAGCATTTTTTCGGAAAAGACACGGAAATAAACAACCGGAAACTGGGTCCTTACGTGGGAGGGATAATCTTCAAGGTTTTTGGCACATCGGACGCGGCCATCCTTGCCCTGAAAAAGGGGAGCGTTGACTATTTCTGGTGGGGTATCCAGGCCGGATACCTTGCAGATCTTCAAAGACATAAAGACATCAGAATCTTTTCCAGTGACAGAAGCGCACTCTATTATATGGGCTTCAATGTCAGGAAACCCCCTTTCAGTGATGTCAACCTGA
>JAIOSR010000057.1 GCA_021107495.1 Desulfobacterales bacterium
CGGTTTTTTATCAGGCATTTGAATCATAGCCAGAAGCGGTGTAACACCTTAGCCTTTTAAAAAGAATCCTTGGCCTCCCCCTTTTATAAAGGGGGATTGAGGGGGATTTTCAACCCGTTGCATAAAATCCCCCCGACCCCCCTTTACAAAGGGGGGGGGGGTTGCCTTTAACTTGTGACATTGACTTATAAACAGCGATGATCCGATATATGACTTAAAGCGGTGATGCCGCGTTTTATAAAATTGTGAAGCAATCTTGACAACCTCGTAAAACTCAGATTTCAAATTTTTAATACTTATAACCATCTGATATTACTGAGAGCCATTTTTAATTTTTGTGCATTTTGCGCCTTTTTGCGGCTATATCAATTTTATGTCTCCAGACGCATCATCAAATAAATTCCTAACAGCAGGAAGATGAGGTTCGCCAGCCATGCGGCAAGTTCGGGCGGCAACACGCCGGAAATTCCAAGGGACCGTGCAAAACCCATATTTACTAAGTAAAGAAAACAAACGCCTATCCCGACACACACGGCCAGCGGGGTTCCTCCTTTTTTCAATCTTAAGGTAATCGGAATTCCAATGAGAACCATTATGAGACTGATAAGAGGAAAGGCCAGTTTTATGTTCATATCCACTAAATATCTCGAGGCATTGTAACCTTCAAGTCGGACTCCTTCTGCAAATTGTTTCAGTTGCCAGTAGCTCATCTCCTCCGGCCTCTTGACCGGTCTTGAAAAAACCTCGGGCCTCTCGGGCAGGTTGAGGTCCATTGTCTTAAACGCCTTGAAATTGTACGTACCCCCATCTTCAGGTACCTGAATGCTCCCGTCCTCAATCCTCCAAGTATTTCCCGTCCAAATGGCCCTTCGGGCTTCAATCCTTTTGATCAAGTGAAATGACTCATCAAAAAAATAGAATGTTATCCCATTCATGGTCTTTAGTTTACCGTCGAAATGCCTGATCCAGTATATGGCATTATCCCCCCTGTACCAGATATGGCCGCGACCGTAAAACTGTTTTTGTTCCCGCTTTTTTACCTCCCTGTTCCAGATGCCCTCGCTTTTCGAGCTGGCATAAGGGACAATAAGCTCGGAAAAGAGGAACACGCCAATTGCAAGGCATGCCGAAGCAAACAAGATGGGAAGGGAAAATCTGAAAACGCTTATTCCACTGGCCTTTAGGATAGTTATCTCGTTATTTTTTTTCATCAGAGAAAACGTTACAACAACCGATATCAAGGCGGCCACAGGCACCATCTGCACCATAATAAACGGCGTCTTATACAAAAAATAGGCAAGCATCGCGCTCTTTGCAGCATTCGCCTCAATAAAATTGTCAATTTTCTGAATGAAATCAATCGTTAAAAAGATAGTCAGAAAGATAAGATGGCAGAATATAAAAAACTTGAAAAACTCTTTACAAAAATATTTAGCTAATATTCCCATTTTTTTGCTATGGCTTCAATAGGTGATCTTTCAGGGAACTTCTGAAACCTCAAATTACAAGCACCAAATTACAAATAAATACCAAATCTCAAGCATCAAATTCCAAACACCATGCCAAAGGCACTCAAAAATTTCAAATTACAGATATCAATGACCTGAACTGTTTCGATTTTTCCAGTACTGATGAAATTTTTTTCAATTCATTTGCCTCTTTCCTCTCGATCATATGCTGGTTTGGTTTTTTGAATTTCGGTCATTGGAATTTGTTTGATATTTGGGATTTGTTATTTGGGATTTCCACTAACTTGGTTACTCAGTGAACCGACTCTGAACCTCTGAACCCGTTAACGCCTAAGGATCACACACCTCGCATGGAATATAACCTTGCTTTACGGCATCATCCCTGGACTTAAAGGAATACGTATTATCCGAAGAAATTTTCTTTGCCCACTTGCAGTCCGGTCTGTGGAATCTGTGTCTCCGAATATTACCAACATATTTCTCGGTGTCATCGGGAATCAATTTCAGAGCATCAACATTCATATCCAATGGCAAAACAAGCTGCTCTCCCGCAACACTCAAGCTTGAAGACCTTCGGAAAGGTCTTAGCTCTCCCAACCCCTTCCATTTACGTTTCAAAATGTATATCCTGGAATCCAAAAAGTCTTTAATAAGAAATACTCCGGACAAAACATTAAGAGACCGTTGCCGGACCGACAGCCTCAATAGATAGATACAGCAGAATAGTAAAAAAAGGTCAGGAAACCACATTCCGATTGAAGGTGATATAAAACCTGTTTCACAGACGCTCCTCATTCCTGCAAGACATATGTAATAGCTGAGAAAAACGATCAGGCTCACGCCGATCCCCTCGGACCGTCCCCTGGCCCTCATCTGCGCCCCCAAAGGGGCACCGATGATTCCCATGAAAAACACCGCTAAGGGGATGGTGAACCTTTCAAGAAATTCGATCATCATTTCATTGTGCTTGACTTCCTTTTCTGTCTTGATTTTCAGTTGTTTTCTTAATTCACCTATTGACATCTCCTTGGGGTCTTTTTTCCTTGATGCAAGGGCGGCCATTGTATCTTTAAGGCCTATATTCAAATCATACGTTTTAAATCCTATGGTTCTGGCCGATTGCAGATTTTTCCCGACGGCAAAAATTGTGCCTCTTATAAAACGGAGCGTGATAATTTTTTCTTGGGGATGAAGAAAGATTCTGCCCTCTTCTGCGATAATGGTATTCGTTACTGCCCTGTCGCGCCTGTCCACCACAAAAACATCCTTCATCAACCTCTCCCGGCCCGAAAAACTGTTCACATAGAATACCACGTCGTCAAAAGGTTCACAGAATATGTGCTCTTTGATCCCCAGATCGGCCTTTGACTCGGCGATCTGGAAAACCAGGTTCCTAAATGACCTGTTCCCCCAGGGTACTGCAATGACGCTGACCATGAGTGCGATCAAGAGACCAAAAAAGGAAAGGGCGACCACAGGCGACAGCATCTGATACAGGCTGACGCCGGATGATTGAAGTGCTACTACCTCATTATCGGCAGATAGTCTTAAAAAAGCCACCACAACGGCTATGAGAGTAGCAGCAGGCAGTGCAAACGCTATGATGTCAGGCAGCAGGTAGACAACCATACGGATCACCTGGACCAGATGTACTCCCTGGCTCACAATCAACTCTGTAATGGACAGCATTTTAGTGGCCAGAATGATGAATATGGAAACGAACAGGCTGGCCAGAAAGGTGGGCCATATTTCATTAATAATGTATTTGTTAATGGTGAGAGTCATGATCCCTATTATCAGATCCTAATTGTCCAGTCAGCGTTCCCGCCACATTTCCCATATCAAAACGGACCGGAAGCGGTGGTGGTGGTTTACCCTGCGGGAGAGGAGAAGCTTGAATGTATTCCGAAAAATCGTCCTCGGGGCAGAAACATACCGGTAACGCAAAAAAAGGCCCGAACCATGCGGGCCTCTGTGAGCAAGCCGTGAGACTGCCACGGCCAAATCCTCATACAACTTTTAGAAAATCGATTAGTTCAATTTCCTTGATATCTTCTTCCATCTTCTCCCCCTAATATGTTTAGTTCATTTTCAGCTCTTTCATATTATTTGATCGAATGCGACTGTTTTCGAA
>JAIOSR010000523.1 GCA_021107495.1 Desulfobacterales bacterium
ACAAAATGGGCAGGCTATCCAACATAATTCCAGTAAGCGATTTAAGACAAGATACAGCAAAGGTACTGAAACAATTGCGTAAAAGCAAAGAGCCTTTGATAATTACACAAAGAGGCCGCGCATCAGCGGTAATAATCGGCGTTGATGCCTATGAGGAATCCGAACACGAGAAAGAGCTATTACGTCTTTTGGTTAGGGGAGACAGGGAAATCGAAATTGGCCAAGGATATGACTTGGATACAGTTCTTGCTGAAGCTGATGCCCTTTTGGCTAAGGAGCCTTCGTGAAGGTTAAATTCACACCTTCTGCCAGAACTCAATTCCTTTCCGCGCTATCATATATTCGAAAGGATAAGCCCTCTGCGGCTCTTACCTTTCGTAATCAAGCTGAAAAAATTCTACGTAGGCTTGAGGATTTTCCTGAATCCGGAAAAATCATACCAGAGTTTATAGACCTCCCCTACCGAGAAGTAATCATATCGCCGTACCGATTTTTTTATAAAACCAAAGAAGATATTGTTTGGATTGTTGCAGTGTGGCATGGAGCGCAGCTCCCAAAAGAACCAACAACCTAACGCCAACCTGACACTACACCAGAAAGCCAGGGCGGAACGGCCGTGCAAGACAGTGGAATTTGGAAGAAGATAGGGGGCAAATTATTGTTCTTCGCGTCCTCGACAATGCGCTGCGGATTCCATCCACTGGCCGTGAGCCGCTTCGCGTCTCACAACCAGCGGATTCGAAGACGCTGGAACTTCTTCATTGCGAAATATTGGAAAATCAGTTATTTTAAAAGCGATAAGTTCAGTCTTAAAACGAGAATGCTATGGATATTTCATTGCCTTTAGATAAAATGACGAGTTTGGATAAGATAGCGGTGATGGAGAAACTGTGGGACGATCTCTGCCGAGACCCCGAGGCCATTGCATCGTCAAAATGGCACAAGGAAGTCTTAGAGGCGAGAGAAAAGGAGGTGAACGAAGGGAAAACAAAATTCATCTCCTTTGATCAGGCTAAGGCAAGAATCAAGGATCAGATTAAATGAGAATCGAAATCCTTGCCTCTGCCGAAAAAGATTTGCTTGACGGTTTTGAGTTTTATGAACGTCAGTCGAAAGGGCTCGGTAATTGTTTTCTCGACTCTCTTTTTTAAGATATAGAGTCTCTCTATCTCTATGCCGGTATTCACGGCCTCCATTTCGGATATCATCGCTTGCTATCCAAAAGATTCCCCTTCGCCATCTACTATCTTTTACAAAAAGACATCATCCGGGTCTATGCGGTTTTGGATTGCCGCCGGAATCCTTCTTGGATTAGAAATAGACTTTCATAATCTTCGAACCAGCGGCTGGACTTGAAAACGTGGAAAAAGCGGTTGTTGGTCCACAACTTTCTGTGCTTCCCCGCTTCAGGTCAGCTTTTTTGTTAGGGTGCAACAGGCTAGATTTGACTATCAAAGTAAGACAATGAAAAACATGTTTTCAAGATTAAAAAAATTAATGAGCCAACCAAGCATAGCGGTTGACCTCGGAACAGCTAATACCCGTATTTTTTCTTCTGAACTTGGCAAAATCAAAGAAAATTCATCTTTTATTCGACATACGAATGATAGCAGGAAAAAGCTTGTTCCAGACGAGTATTTATCATACCTCAATAGTAAGATTTTCTTCACGCCTCTTCGGGGAGGGGTTATTGTCGATATCGAAAATGCTATCAACCTCCTGAGGCCTTTACTAAAAGAAACTAGAAAAGGTTTAAGGCACCCAATATCACTGGCTTCGGCACCAACAGACACTTCCGACAAAGAACGTGAACTTCTTGCTAAGGCTGTCCTATATGCCGGCGCATCACATGTAGCAATTATCCCAGAAGTATGGGCGGCTGCAATCGGAGCCGGAATGGATGTTACTTTACCATACGCTCAAGTGTTAATAGACATTGGCGAGGGGGTTACTGATTTGGCAGTCATCCGTGATGGGCGTCTTATTTATACTTCCGCAATTCGAACAGCATGCAGTGATCTAAAGAAAGCAGTACGATCCATAATTGTATCAAGACACAAAGTCTACATATGCCCTGCTGAAGCTGAGAGATTAACTCATACAATTTCATCAATATCGGAAGGCCAAATATTTAAACCTGAGTTGATAACAGTTAGCGGTAATGATATCGTCAAAGGACGTAAGGTAAAAATCAATGTAAACGAACAGGATATTATCTGTGCCCTGGAACCAGTAATCAATAAGATTCTAAAAATGATCGAGCTCAATTTAAGGAAGCTCTCTAAGCTTGTCTCCATTGAAATATTAGAATCTGGCATTTTCCTATCAGGTGGTGGGGCTTGCATTTCTGGAATTGACAAGTTGATAGCATTAAGAACCAAGCTGGATGTCAGAATCGCTCCCGATCCGATACATTCCGTGATTAATGGCGAGATTGAGACCTTGAATTATTGGCAGGGGCACAAAAATTGGTGGCAAGATATTGTTTGGCCGAGGTTGTCGTCATAGGCAAGGGGTAATATTTTTCCCCATATATGAGAATGAGAATGGGGTCGGACCAAGCTAACCATTTGAGATATTGTGAAAATGACCGGGTTTTGCTGTGTTTTCAGGTCTTAAACCTTCATTTCTAATATCAAAAAAGGTCGTTTAAGAAAGCACCAATAAGTTGCCAAGGACAAAACGACATTGGAATTAAGGCGAAAGGTCGAAAATTTGTTGGAAGCAAAAAAGGCTACGAACTTCGTGAACCAGCCATTCCTTACGGGGCCAATTTAACCCCTGAAAATGACCTTTTAAGGCCTCAAAACACCTACTATTGGGATGATATTGATTAAATATTAGTAGGATAGCTTGGTCCGACCCCAAGCCCAAACAAAGCCTTTATTATTAAGCTATTTTCTTTCTATCCGCCGCCTGGTGACCGGCACCGTTAGGTTTGAATAAATATGGAATTCGAATTTTACTGGGCAGATTATAAGAGATTTGGAAGTGATGGTTCTCTAATCACTCTATCTCGCATAATGGAGAATAATCTTAAATCTGAATATGGCCCAGCTATAAACAGGATTTTCATGTGTGGGCACTGTCGAGCGTTGACTCTGCCTAATGACAATTTGAGTAAGATATTTCATCAATTTGAGGAAGAGCGTGATAAGCTGCAAAAGGCTCCCAGCATACGGTTTTTAAAGAAAAAACAGGAGTTGGAAATCCGATTTGCTACTGTTTGGCCAGTTGCTGAGGAGCTTCGACCCGATGCTGAAATGATAAAGTTAGGGACATTCCAACGTTTCTATAAAAAAGTCCTCGTCCTCCTTGAAAAAGCATCTCAAAAGCATGGCAACAAAATTGATTTCAATTTTGCGCAACTATCATCTGACATTCGTGAGTTAGAGATCAGTCTTCCAAAATCATTAAAAGAGTTGGCGCTTTTATATGCTGAATATCAAAAATAGCAAAATGAACAAAAGCAACCTAACAAGGCAAATTAACTCGGACTGCCAAAAGCTGCGCCGCTTCGCTATGCAGCATTTGGCATCCGGTTATTCGCGACGTTGAAGAAAAGGGGATATCACAATGAAATACATAATGATGATGTTTGCCACAGCGACCTTGCTGCTTGTCGGCTGCGAATACGAATCCCCTTTGACTCAGGAACACAATATGGCGGTTGATCCAGCAGTGGTGGGTGTATGGGAGCCGATTCAGGTCAAAGATGATAAGGCGAAAAATGACGAACGGATGATGATCCTTAAATACTCAGACACCGAATACCTGATTCATTACCCGCCGGGAGGGAGTGACGA
>JAIOSR010000083.1 GCA_021107495.1 Desulfobacterales bacterium
ACTTCAAGTTTGTTCTTATAGGACTTATTCTCGGGCTTGTGGGAGACGTGTGTCTGGGTCTGCCGGGGTTGACCGCTTTCAGAATCGAACTTGTGGCCTTTTTAGGGGGGCATATACTTTATATTCTGGCATTCGCGATCCTTACCCGCCGCAGGGACTGGGTCAGCCCTGTAAACATCCTGATCATCGCTATCAGTGTATGCATTTTCTTGTGGCTTCTGCCGCACCTGGGTAACATGCTCATACCGGTTACATTCTATATTGTAGTGATCTCCGTGATGGTGGCCGGCTCGTGGGCTGCTTTTCATAATACCGAGGTTCGGCGGTCAGGCGCTTGGTTCATACTGGTTGGCGCAGTGTTTTTCTATGTCTCCGACATCTTTGTTGCGCATCAGCGATTCGTCTTAGAGCAATTCTACAATCGGCTCATCGGTCTGCCGCTGTACTACACCGCCCAGTTTCTCCTGGCATTCTCAGTGGGTTTGGTAAAAAGGCCGGAGCTGCCGGGAGATACGTCATAACTATTTTGTCGAACGACATTAGGAAAGGATGGGTAAAATGAATATTGGTACTTTATTAAGCAAGTCTGCCCGGACATTTCCCGATAACACGGCTGTAGTCCATGGAAAAAGAAAATTTACGTATTCTCAATTCAATGCCCGAGTCAATCGTCTGGCCAATGCACTAAGAAAACAAGGTGTTAGACAAGGAGACAACGTCGCCCTACTTCAGCACAATTGCCCGGAAATGCTCGAAGCACTGTTTGCTTCCTTCAAGCTTGGTTGTGGAGTTGTACCAATTAACTGGAGACTTCATCCGAATGAATTTGCTTTTATCATTGACCATTCCGCGTCAAAGTGCGTTATCATGTCGCCTGAATTCAATGATTCCCTCTTAGCAATCCGTGATCTTATCCCGAAAGCAAAGATTCTTATTACACTATCCCATGTCCAAAGTGAGCTTTTGAATTATGATGAGATCTTGTCCGAGGGCTCAAACATATTCACAGATGCTGATGTACAACCCGATGATCTCGCCTGGCTTTTTTATACATCAGGAACAACCGGCCTACCTAAAGGCGCGATGATGACACACCGTAACTTATTAGCTATGACCATGAATTTTTACGCAGATATATGTCCAGGGTCAGGCCCGGACGACGTGGTTCTCCATGCGGCACCACTTTCGCACGGCAGCGGACTTTATGCGCTACCCAATATTGGAAAAGCGGCGATGAATGTAATTCTGGAATCTAAGTCATTCGAGGCTGAGTTGGTATTTAAGACAATCGAGCAATATAGAGTTACAAATATGTTTGCAGCTCCAACGATGATCAAAATGATGATAGATAGCCCGGCTGTTGATTGGTATGACCATAGGTCACTGAGAGCTATTAACTACGGTGGCGCCCCTATGCTGGTCGAAGATTTGAAACAGGCCATAGAAAAGCTGGGCCCTTGTCTTATACAATTGTTTGGACAGGGTGAATCCCCTATGACGATTACATATCTGCCTCACAGGGACCACTTGCTGGATGGGACTGAGGAGCAAATGAATCGGCTTGCATCTGCCGGATTTGCACGCACGAACGTGGAGGTTAAAATATTTGATTCAGAGGACAAAGAACTTCCACCGGGAGAGATGGGTGAGATCACCACACGTTCAGATATAGTTATGAAGGGATATTGGAAAAATCCGGAAATCACTGAAAAAACGCTTCGAAATGGCTGGCTTCACACAGGTGACGTTGGGTACATGGATGAACAGGGCTATCTATTTATCATGGAACGTTCTAAGGATATGATTATTAGCTGAGGTGAAAATATCTATCCACGTGAGATTGAGGAAGTCCTCATAAAGCACCCTGCTATCAGGGAGGTTGCAGTCATCGGGGTCCCCGATCCTAAATGGGGTGAAGCAATAAAAGCGATTGTATCGCTTGCAGAAGGCAAATCAGCCACAGAGAATGAATTGATCGTCTTCTGTAAAGACAATATTGCGGGTTATAAAAAGCCCAAGTCCGTTGATTTTGTCGACGAAATCCCTAAAAACAACTATGGGAAAATATTGAAACGCGAATTGAGGGCTAAGTATTGGGAAGATAGAGAGCGTAAGGTTTGATGAGAGCATTTTGGAATAATGCTTAGGCGTGAAAGTGGGGACATCCTGTATTGTTCCTGTTTAGAAAAAAAGATAAAGGGATTGGATCGGTTATAGAAGGAAATACGCGCGGTCTCGGGAAAGCCTTCTCTGAACTGTGAAAAATAACGACAAAACCCGAAAAGACTTCACTGATAATATGGTTGATATAATTTGCGGACCAGATCTTTGCAAAACGATTAAGGGTATTCTTAATAACCGGTCGCCCCGTCACATACGGAATGACAGTTTGCATTATACCCCCGCAGCCGTACTGGTTCCCATTTTCAAGATGAACGGTGGATACCATCTCCTCTTCACAAAGCGGGCGCAGGGGGTAAAGTACCATCAGGGCCACATTTCCTTCCCCGGCGGGGTGGTGGACGAAACTGATCGGAGCCCTGAGGAAGCGGCACTGCGGGAAGCAGATGAAGAGATCGGGCTTTTAAAAGACGATGTTGAGATACTGGGACCAATAGACGATTCCTTAACCTTCGTTCCCCCGTTTATCGTCCACCCGTTTGTTGGTCTTATTCCACATCCCTACCCGTTCAACATTAACCCCAAGGCGGTGGAAAAAACCATTGAGGTGCCTCTGAAGTTCTTTGCTTCACAGGTCTCGAAAACCGACTCAACTCCCGCGGCATTTGAACAAGGCATCGGTTATCCGGAATTCCGATACCACGGTGAGCTGATCTGGGG
>JAIOSR010000362.1 GCA_021107495.1 Desulfobacterales bacterium
AAAGTGATGCCTTCAAGAAACTGGGAGATGCGAAGAAACTGATGGCGGCCGCAGCGGCACCGGGCGCATCCAAGGAAATAAAGGCACAAGCTGAAGTTGCAAAACTTGATGCTATCGTGGCAAGCATCAGTGCTATTTTGGAAGGTGTTAAGAACGGCCTGGTTAAACTGCCGCAGGAAGAAGTGGACAAACTGAACGCCGCCCTGGATCAGGCCAAGAAAGATTTGGAGGCCGCAAAAAAGGGTATAAAACCGCCGGCTACAACGGAGGCAAAGTCGGCTACAACGGAGCCACCGCCACCTACAACGGCGCCGACCCCGACAACATCGCCGGTTCCGACTACCGTGCCTGCGACAACGACTACTCAACCGACGACAACAACAAGCTGCCCGCATGGTGCTTAATTATCAATCGCCTGTGAAGGAGGGGTCTGAATAATGAAAAAGGAAGCTTTCATCTGTTTTTTTGTGATAACCCTTTTGATGCTCACTTCCGTTCAGGTAATGGCCAAGGGTGGAAGGATTCATTCCGGTAACTTGAAGGTCATTCCCGGTATTACAGTGGAAGAGGTTTATGATGATAACATTTATCTCGGAAACGGCACCAACAGGACTACCGAGCTGAAGGAGTCGGACTGGATAACCCATATCAAGCCTGGTATCATGGTGGATTACGGATTTGCCGGTCAGAGAGGCGGATTGACTTTAGGCTATCAGGGTGATCTGGCCTATTATGATGACAATGACAAAAATGACTGGAGGAACCACACGGGCATTTTTGGTCTGAACTATTCGGCCCCGGGAGGTCTCTTTTTTGGTGTCAATAACGTCTATACCAGTGCAGAAGACCCTTACGGATCGGACAGTCAGTATAAGCTTGGTGTAGCGCAGACCAAGCGCTGGGAAAACGATCTGGGCTCCAAGCTGGGTTTTGTTTTCAGCAACAGGTTTAAGGTAATCGGTTTTTATAATTATTATAAACAGGATTATAAGGAAAGAGAAGATTTTAGTCAGGATTACGATGATAATGAATTCGGTGCCGGATTGGAAATGAAGGTATTCCCTAAGACCTGGGGATTTATCCGGTATCATTACGGCGAGCGGGATTATTATTCCCATCCCGCCATCGTAAATGGGGTTGCAACAAATTCGACAAACAGAAACGATGCAGATCTTGACTGGCACAGGGTAAACATGGGTCTTAACTGGGACAGCGGAGCCAAGCTGAGCGGGGAAGTAAATTTCGGTTATCAATGGTTGAATTACGATAACAGATTGGACCCTGTCGGAAACAGATACGAAGACAAAGACACATGGATAGCATCAACTGCCGTCAATTTTGAGGCCACTAAGACCACTACCCTGTCTTTGAGTCTATGGAGGCAAGTAACGCCTACCGGTTCTAATACCAGAGAGTTTTATGAGGATACTGGTGTCGGTTTAAGTCTTAAACAGGTTTTTCTGGCCAAATTTACTTTAAGCGTTATCGGAAATTACAGTAGTAATGATTACAATATGCCGGTAGTTAAGAAAAAGAACAATGATAATTACGGGGCAGGGATAGGACTTGATTATGACATTCAAGACTGGTTGAGCGCCGGGGTCAAATATTCTTACTCAAAAAAGGACTCAAATTACAGGGCGGATGAGTACAGTGACAACCAGTTCAGCATGTCAGTGAGCCTGGTGTACTGAACATAGCAAAAGGCCGGTCAAGAAAAGGCCGAGTGTGATCAATAGACAAGGGGGCTTTGCCCCCTTTTTTATTTTTTAGAGGAGGTCCAACGGATGAAATTTAAAGGCAGGGCATGGAAATTTGAAGACCATGTTGATACTGATATGATTATCCCTGCAAGATTTCTCAACGTGTCGGATAAAGATAAACTGGCAGGGAACTGCTTCGCTGACGCGAGACCTGATTTTGTAAGGGAGGTCAGGCCCGGAGATATCATCGTGGCCGGGATCAATTTCGGGTGCGGTTCATCCAGGGAGCACGCCCCTCTTGCCATCAAGGCAGCAGGGATCAGTGTGGTTATTGCAAAGAGTTTTGCAAGGATATTTTACAGAAACGCCTTTAATATAGGTCTTCCCATCGTAGAATCGAATGAGGCCCCGGATGTCTTAGCCGAAGGAGATAGGGTTCTTGTAGATCTGGTGTCGGGCGAGCTTATGGATCTGGGCAGCGGCCGGCATTTTTTGGCTAAGCCGATTCCGGATTTCATGAGAGAGATGATTGAGGCGGGCGGGTTGGTCAAGTATATCAGGAACCGGGGACTTGCTGACTCAAGTCAGTCTGCCGGGCATCCCGCCATTTGAGAGACCATACAAATCAGGACATGTGTTTTATGACTCGATTTAGGATCGGCCGGGGCGCCGGCAGGAATGACGTTTTTTGAGGATGAATTATGTCAAATACATACAACATTGCCGTGATACCCGGAGACGGCACCGGACCGGAGGTCGTTGCCGAGGGGATTAAAGCCCTTGAGGCCGTATCCCGGAAATGCGGTGTGCATTTTCGGTTCAAGGAATTCGGTTTGGGAGGGGATCAATACCTTAATCATGGTATCCTGCTGCCAGGCGAGATCATGGAAGAACTCGGGACCATGGACGCCGTTTTTTTGGGGGCCATAGGCCATCCTGACGTAAGGCCCGGCATTCTTGAAACGGAAATCCTGTTGAAGTTGCGGTTCAATCTGGACCTTTATATCAACCTGAGACCCGTTGTCCTGTTTCCCGGAGTGGAGACCCCGCTCAAAAACAAGGGGCCGGAGGATATAGATTTTGCGGTAATAAGGGAGAATACCGAAGGTCTTTACGTGGGTAGTGGCGGGTTTTTGAAAAAGGGAATGCCTGATGAAGTAGCCGTTCAGGAATCCATTAACACAAGGAAAGGGGTCGAACGTTGTATCCGCTATGCCTTTGAATATTGCAGGAAAAGAGACAAGGGCAGTCATCTGACGCTTTGCGCAAAGACTAACGTCCTGGTTTTTGAATCGGATCTTTGGTACAGGGTTTTTAAGGAGGTACATAAGGATTATCCGGACATAAGTACGGATTACCAGAATGTGGATGCCCTGTGCATGTGGATGATAAAAAACCCGGAGCAGTTCGATGTTATTGTGACAAGCAACCTGTTTGGAGATATCATCACCGATATCGGGGCCGTTATTCAGGGTGGTTTAGGCATTGCAGCAGGTGCCAATCTCAACCCGGAGGGGACGGCCATGTTTGAACCCATCGGCGGTTCCGCGCCTAAGTACGAGGGACTTAACAAGATCAACCCGATGGCCGCCATATCCGCGGCCCAGATGATGCTGGAATATTTAGGAGAAAAAGAGGCAGCAACGCTCCTTCTTGCGGCAATAAAAAGGGTGTTGAAGGATGACCTAAAAAGTCTTGAGGCCGGGAAAATGGGATATGGTACGAAAGAGGTGGGAGATCTTGTGGCCGGTTATGTTGCCGGGCTTTGATGCCTCGCTATTATGGACTGAGGCCGTTATTTATTGAGCTATTACCGGATCATCCGATTAATGAGTACCGAGAAACTGTTCGGATATAAATTTGGCAGTTGAGAAGGTTAAAGCAGTCTTTTCTTCGATTCCGAGCTTCCCGGCGTGTCGAAGATCCCGCTATGCGGGAGTGATTTCAGGCAGTTATGGGCGGGTGATGCCTCCCCCCTCCGCTGTTCTCCTCCGCTCCTTCGGAGCGTCGGAGCCAGGGGGTCCCCCATCCCATAACAACCTGAAATCACGAAGGCCTACCAGCAGTCACTCAGAAAAGACCGCTTAAACCTTTAACCTCACAGTCATCTGTATTCTTGAGGCGTACCCATTAACCGGATGACCCTATTTATTGAACTATTATCTTAGTCCCTTTTCTGCTCCCCATTAAATACAGGAAATTCATGGATGACCTGAAAATTGCCGCCATATGCATGCATTCTGTGACGGGTGAAATCGAAAAAAATCTTGACAGAATGCAATCTTTTGTATCCGAGGCCTCAAAGGAAGGAGCGGACATTGTCTGTTTTCCGGAGCTTTGCGTAACCGGTTATGTCCTGGAGCGGCCCCTGGATGCTTACGGAGGTCTGGATTCCAAGAAGGCCATGGAGCGTCTGGTGCTTATGGCCCGGGAGGCTGATCTGATCCTTATTGCGGGTCTCATAGAGATTGGGGATGACGAAAAACCCTATATCTCCCAGGTTATAGCAGACCCGAAAGGTTTAATCGGCATTTACCGCAAAACGCACCTGTCGCCTACCGAAAAAGATGTCTATGGGGCAGGCCAGGAGATTAAGGTATTTTATAACGAAAGTGCCACCTTTGGCGTGCAACTCTGCTACGAGGCCCATTTCCCAGAGATAAGTACCTGCATGGCCCTCATGGGGGCTGATATCGTCTTTATTCCCCACGCCTCTCCGAGGGGAGAACCCGATGAAAAATTTAAGAGTTGGTTGAGGCATCTCCCGGCCAGGGCCTTTGATAATGGTGTCTTTGTAGTGGCCTGTAACCAGGTGGGCGAAACCACGGAAGGACTTTCTTTTCCAGGGGTTGCCGTTGTTTTCGGGCCGGATGGTCGATTGTTGGCCAAGTATGCGGGGAAAAGAGAAAGAATCCTTTTTGCCGAGCTCGGGGCTGGAATGCTTCGGGATATCAGAACACACAGGATGAGGTATTTTCTTCCCGAGAGAAGGCCGCAGCTTTATAAATAAGATGTAATCAAGTTCATCCGGAAGACGCCATTAAGCGATTGGAGAAAAAACTTCCCATAATTTTTTTAAAGGATTCCCCTTTCCAGGCCGTGGAGGGTTTGGTCTTTTCATCTGTCAGGATATTGGAAGGTAAAAAAGGTAGAAAATCCGAGATCCCGGGGATAACCACGCGAACCACGGGGAAGTTCAGTACTGGGTGGGTGTGGTTAAGCAGGATACAGTCGGTTTCCAGCTCTCTTACTATGTGTTTGAGCCCTTCGATTTCTTCTAAGATGTCCTTTTTGCCGCCACGCTGAAAGGTTGTGACCTCCCCCTTCTCCAAAAAAGAAATATCTTTGGGTGATACCCCGCACCTCATCAGCATATAATAATCTTTGACCTGGGACCTGGGGACAACGGGTTTGTTGAGATTAGGTCTTGGAGACAAAAGGGTCTTTTTCCCCTGCATGCCTTCGGTAAAGCATCTGGACAGGGCTTCCTCCAGGTTGAAGGATGCTCCGGCTATCAGGGACATGTGTTCCAGGCTGTCCGAAGGCAAATTCCGATTGGTATAGAGAACCCCTATGACCGGAAGCTTTCCGTCAAAGGAAAGGTCTTTCATGGTGACGCCGACATTGTATGCATTATAAAAATCGATCATGTCATGGATCAAAGGGATTTTCACTGTGTCCGGATCGATGGATGGAACGACTTTCTCCGGTTTGACAATATTGATCTGGGCGTATCGTTCCAGTATCTCGCAGCTCGCCTGAATCATGGCTTCCTCAATGGTATTGCCCGCCGCCATGCCGTTAGAACCGTGGATATAGGCCAGGAATTTGACCGGGACTTTGATTGTCTCCTCACGGAGTAAAGAGTACCCGTCCACCCAATGTCCGGCCATTTCACAGTCTTTGATCTCCTCTATTTCTTCTCTTTTGAGGTGTTTTTCCCTTGAGAGCAGTTCCTCTATGGTCAGGGGATTGCCCATTTCATTTTGGTGGGCACGGACATATCCCTGCATCCACTCGTAATTCAAAAAGCTGTTGGTCTCGGCGCTGTAAATTCCCGGCAGATGGAATCTTACTTGCTCTTCAAAGGCGGGATAATACAGCCCGGCACTCAGACGTTCGGTCAATTCGGCATAGGCGCTTGCCTTAGCCAGTTCCTCTGTGACACCTTTGCCTTCGCAGACAATGTGGAGTGAATCGATCCAGACCCTTCCCCAGAAGAGGAAATCCGAAGCCCTGAATCCGGCATATACAGGGTCCAGTCCAAGACGTTTGAAACCACTCTGAATCCTGTTCAAGGTATTTTCAGGGCTGTCGCATTTGTTGTATTCATTCCTGGTATTATTTTTAAACTGCATGTATCTAAAGCCTCCAAATTTGATAACCTTGTCAAAAGTCGCTCTGCGCCTTTTGACTCGGCGGAGGAGGGCTACCCCTCTCCCGCCATTTGAAGTGAATTCAAATGGTTCCACCCCCACCCCAAGCCGGGGCTTACCCGCCCTCGTCCTGTTGATGGACTTTTTACGAGTCCATCAAATTTACAGTTGCTGTCAAATCCGGCAAAAGCGTGAATGTCTGTTCAAATTTTCTGGAAGGTTTATAGATCGCCCGATGAAAATAGTCAAATAGGGCCTTCCCCAAATATTGCGCAAATGCAGAAAAGGTCCCTGTTATTCGTTCTCGATGGCATCGTGGTAATGTTTTAACATTAGCTTTGAGTCAGATTAAAACGTCTTGACAATAAAAAAAACCTACTATATAGAACATATGTAAAATTTATTGACTTGGTAATTTTACTTAACAGGAGGAGGTGCTTAAATGGCTGATTATTGTATTAATTTGTTTTTAGATCAAGAACAGCAAAAAAACATCGAAGAGCTGGGCCTGGGAGAACATATTCAGGAAATAGATGGTAAAAAGGCTGTTCAGGTGGCCATGAGCAAAAAAGACCAGAAAAAGCTTCAAAAGGGTTTTCCCGGCCTGGAGTTTGATTCTTCAAATGCCTGCGTGCTTCCGGATGAGGCCCAGATTACCCTGGCGGATATCATCTTGGAGTTGAAGTCCCTTGACGTTATGAAGTTTGCAATTACCAAGCTTTATAACCCGCTTGCAGGAAAGGCCCTTCGAAGTAAGGCTTAGAAGCCCTTTATTCGATAGTCTTTTCAATCCATACGAAAAAGGCGCAAAAGGCACCATTTATTATGGTGTCTTTTGCGCCTTTTGTTTTTAGAAGAATGATCTGTGTCTTTGTCGAATTAGACGCAGCCTGTAGGTTTCGGCAACCCTGCCATTTTACACGCGCCTTTGCCCGGTCCTGAGGGAAATAACTCGTAGATGTATTTCAGCTTGTATCCCGTGACTTTGGAAAGAATCCTGACCATGGGAGCAATCCCGTTTTTCTTGTAATACTCCTGGAGGACTTCGACTACCTTCGTATGTTCGTCGGTTATTTCCTCAATACCTTCCGTTGTTTTCACGTGCCTCATCCATGCCTCATTCCAATTGGTGAAATCGTCAATGAATCCGTCTTCATCAACATTGTAGCTGTTCCCCTCAAATTCTACTGTTGGCATACCTTATACCCTCCTTTTATTGAAATCCTTTTCTATGCGTATTTGGTTTCCGCTTGGCAAACACTTTAGATCAATTAATATAAGTCACGTTTTTTGTGTTGTCAATTGTTCTTTTTGTGCACCACAAAAAAATATTCATTTATTTTCTGTGATCACATGCCGCCCTGAAAAGGTTTTTTGCCCACAGGGGGGTTCCCGCCGCGTGAATGTGGGTGTAGGTGGCCAGGATATTTTTCTTTAAAATTCCGTCTCTTAGCCCATCGATTCCATTGCCCCGGCTTACCTTAAATACAAAATTCACACCCTCTTTTTCCGTAAGGACGGCCTTTGAATAGTGAAATTCGTGGCCTTTTAGGGTCTCGCCAACGGGATAATAAGGATTCGATCTGTCAACTTCCAAAATCGTATACCCGTGACCTTGTGGCTTTTTTTGAAGAATAAATTCCACGGGCAGTGCGCCGACCATGGGGTAGGTCTTATGGTTTACAAGGAGGTTTTGGCCTAAATACATAAACCCGCCGCACTCCGCATAAACTGGCAGACCATTTTCCACTTCCTCTCTCAGGGAGTTTTTGAAGCTTTGATTATCCGCCAAGGGCTGTGCCTGGGTCTCGGGAAATCCGCCTCCGATATACAAGGCATCCAGTGGTGGCAGTTCATTGTCTGAAATCGCGTCTATCTCAACCAGAACAGCGCCTAACTCTTCTAATTGTTTCAGGTTTTCCGGGTAGTAGAACCAGAATGACATGTCCCTGATAAAACCTATCCTTGGGGCATCGTCTCCTCTTATTGTTTCGTATTCTGATTCCTGTTCTTTAGGGAGTGCTTCCAACTTTTCCACCATCCGGGCCATTTTCCAGATCTTATCTAAATCCAGATTTTCTTTAACTGTTTCCCTGGCCCATAAAACGGCCTTTTCAGCTTGATCTCTTTCCTGAAAAGGGATTAGCCCCATATGTCGTTCAGGAAAGGGGTCCTTTTTTTGCTTGGGCACCGATCCGACAACGGGTATGCCGCAATATTTTTCAACCGCGGCCCTTATAAGGGACTCCTGACGTGGTCCTGCAACCCTGTTCAGGATGACCCCGGCAATATTCAGATCCGGATCAAATACCTGGCATCCCTTGAGGACCGCTGCCGTGGTTCGGGTTGTCATGGTTACATCCAAGACGATTAGGACCGGGGTTTTCAGGAGTTTGGCCAATTCCGCGGTGCTGCACCGTCCTTCTAAGTCAAGACCGTCATAAAGTCCGCGGTTTCCTTCAATAAGAGAAAGGTCGGCCTTATTTGAATGCAAGACAAAAGATTCAAGAATCTGTTCCCGGTTCATCAAAAATGGGTCCAGATTATAGCATGATCGATCAGCGGCAAAGGTGAGCCATCCGGCGTCAATAAAATCAGGACCCTTTTTAAAGGGGGCTATCCGGTAACCCTTTTTACGCCAGGCGGATGAAAGACCAAGCGAAACCATGGTCTTGCCTGCTCCCCCCCTTAATGCTGCAATAATAATGCGAGGTTGCATATATCTCTTTTTAATTAAGGCAGTTAACCTACAGTTAGCCAATTTTTTGCCGTATGGCGATTTTTTAAATTAGGAACACGACCAGCCAGGATTGTCAATAAAAAATTCATGGGTTTTCCAATGGATTTTTTTATTGACAATCCAAAAGGCTTTTGATTATAAGAAAAACCTTAACTATTTGAAAAATTAACTAATTATATTTTTCACAAATAGTCGTGTTAAGTGATTTGTTACAGGTTCAAAACCTGTGGCAGAAAGGATTAGCATAAAGATATTTAGGCACTATTTCAGGATTATGATCATCTAAGGGAGGAGGTGAAAGAAAGCGTACGATATTTTTAGTTTTGCTCCTAAAAATTAAGTTTTGTAAATAGCAATAAGGAGGCATAGAAAATGGCTTTTGAAGCAAGAGAAGAACAAAAAGAACTGAAATATGAAGAACTCAGGATCTATTCCGATGAAGAGCTGAACAATTACACGGAAGAAGAGCTCAAGAATTTCAAGGTCAAACATGATATCCCAATGTGTGATGAGCTTGAAAAAGGCCCGTGGCCGAGCTTTGTGGCAGATGCCAAGCGCGAGGCCCTGCACCGCAAAAATCTTGGTGCTGATCGAATGCTGGTAGATAGCGATTGTGTTGAAGACGTGTTAGGACAGTTGGAGGATTCTTTTATAGACGGTGAGACCCACTGGAAGCATGGCGGCATAGTCGGTGTGTTTGGATATGGAGGGGGCGTCATTGGTCGTTATTCGGATCTTCAGGAAAAATTTCCTGCTGTTGCCCATTTCCACACCATGCGCGTTAACCAGCCTATGAGCAAGTATTATAACACGGACTATCTCAGGAGTATCTGTGACCTGTGGGAGTACCGGGGCAGTGGTCTGTTGAATATGCACGGTTCTACAGGGGATATTATTTTCCTGGGAACAACTACAGAGCAGTTGGAACCTGTCTTTTATGAGTTGGGTCACCAGCTTCAGCAGGACTTAGGTGGCTCCGGCTCGAATCTGCGTTCCCCTTCCTGTTGTTTAGGCAAGTCACGTTGCGAATGGTCATGCATTGACACACAGGATATGTGCTATGAACTGACCCACTACTATCAGGACGAACTCCATCGTCCCGCGTTTCCTTACAAGTTCAAGTTCAAGTTTGACGGATGCCCGAACGGCTGCGTGGCGTCAATCGCTAGGTCGGACATGTCTTTCATCGGAACCTGGAAAGATAATATCCGGATAGACCAGGAAGAGGTCCAGGCATACATAGGCGGCGAGATTCCACCCAATGGCGGTGCCCATGCCGGAAAAGACTGGGGCAAATTTGACATCGAAAAAGAAGTGATCGGTATCTGTCCCACAGGATGTATGTGGATGGAAGACGGCAAGCTTATGATCGATGATAAGGAATGTACCCGCTGCATGCACTGCATCAATGTCATGCCAAGGGCTCTGAGACCGGGTGAGGACATCGGGTGCAGTATCCTGTTCGGGGCCAAGGCTCCTATCCTTGAGGGTGCCCAGATGGCGGTGTTGACCATTCCTTTTGTCAAATGCGAACATCCCTACGACAATATCAAAGAGATCGTGGAAAAAGTGTGGGACTGGTGGATGGAAGAAGGGAAAAACCGTGAGCGCTTGGGCGAGT
>JAIOSR010000294.1 GCA_021107495.1 Desulfobacterales bacterium
GGTCTTGCAGGCCAGACCGGGTCTACCGTTGATCACCATGGCGCAAGAACCGCATATGCCTGCCCGGCAGCAGAAATCAAACTGAAAAGAAGGGTCATGCTCTTCCCGGATTTTAGTCAGGGCAATGAAAAGGGTCATACTGTCCGTCTCTTCAAGGCTGAAGGTATCGGTGTGTGGAATGGAATCCTTGTCCTGCGGATTATATCGGAATATGTTGAATTTGAGTCTTCTGCCCATTCTAATCTCCCATTACGGTTTCTGGTTCTCCCTCTACGGTTTTTCCTCAGCGCCGATTATCTTTGTTGAGCCGTATCCCCTTTCGCCCGGCGGAAGTTCCATGGTCTTTGATACCGGCTCGTAGTTCAGGGTGGGTAGATCATCTCCCTCTTTCCAGGTGGCTAAGGTCCGCTTCAGCCATTCACGGTCATTCCTGGCTTCATAGTCATTTCGGGCATGGCAACCCCTGCTTTCGGTTCTTGTAAGGGCTCCGTAGGCCACACACAGGGCCAGCTTCACCATGCCCTGAATCTTGAGGGCCAAGGTCAGCTCGGGATTGACTCCTATACCGTTGGAATGAAGACCTACTTTAAGGGACCGCGCATAAATCTCCTGAAGGTTATTCACGGCCTTTTGGAGGTCGTCACCGTTTCTGAAGATGCCTACCCTGTCCATGAGTTCATCCTGCATGGCATTGCGGATCTCAAATACGTTTTCGTTTCCGTTTTTGCAGGAGATGAGCCTTTCAATCTTGTCCTTTTCCCTGGCTAAGGCATCTTTTGTAACGGCGGTATTGTATTGAATTTCGTAACCCTTCAGGAATTCTACAATTTTTTCGCCCACTATCTTGCCGGCCACCACGGTCTCGGCCAAGGAATTGCCTCCAAGTCGGTTAAAGCCGTGGAGGTCCCAGCAGGCCGCCTCGCCTGCTGAAAAAAGGCCTTTCAGCCCGTAAGCTGCGCCATCCTTGTTGGTCCTCACACCCGCCATGGTGTAATGCTGGGCCGGCCGCACCGGGATCAACTGTGTAATGGGATCGATACCCAAAAAATTATTACAGATCTCTTCAACTTCCCTGAGCTTTGTCTTGATGTGCTTTTCACCCAGGTGCCTGATATCAAGCCACAGGTGATCGCCGTAATGGCCTTTCACCCCTAAACCCTTTTGAATATGATGGGTCATCCAGCGGGATACCACGTCCCTGGAGGCGAGTTCCGCTTTTTCAGGTTCATATTCGTTCATAAACCTTTTTTCATTCACATCCAGGAGTGTTCCCCCGTCGCCCCGGCACCCTTCGGTTACCAGGATGTGGGTGGGAACTATGCCCGTGGGATGGAACTGAATGGCCTCCGGGTTTCCTATGGGAACAATGCCGGTATCAAGGGCAATAATGGCCCCGGCTCCTTCATTTATAACCGCATTGGTGGTCTCCCTGTAGATCCTGCCATAGCCCCCCGTGGCAATAAGTGTGGCCTTGGCTAAATAGACCTTCAATGCTCCGGTTTTCAGACACCTGGCCACTGCACCCGTACAGGTCTCGCCGTCATGAATGAGTGCTATTGCTTCGATGCGATCATGTACCGTGACCCCTAACTCCACCACCTTGTTGTCCATGGTGTATAAGAGGGTATGGCCTGTCCCGTCAGAGGTGTAACAGGTCCTCCATTTGGCCGTTCCTCCAAAGGACCTGGCGGTTATCATGCCTTCTTTTTCCTTGGCTTCCACCTTTTCAAATTGTTTTCCGCCTTTAAAATATGTGGACTTTCCCGGCACGACCCGGTTCCACGGGATTCCCCAGAAGGCCATCTCGCGTACGGCTACTGGTGCGGTTTCTACAAAGAGCCGGGCCACTTCCTGGTCGCATCCCCAGTCAGAGCCTTTTACCGTATCCTCAAAATGGACGTCAGGGTTGTCCCCTTCTCCCATTATGCAGTTGCCTAAGGATGCCTGCATGCCGCCCTGGGCTGCTGATGAATGGGATCGCCTCGGAGGTACGATACTGAGGCAGATGGTCTCAAAGCCTGCGGAACCGGCCTCGATGGCAACTCGCTCCCCTGCTAATCCGGCCCCAATGCACAAAAGATCGGTGATTATGGTTTCCAATGGGCTTGCTCCCCCTATTGATTGATGATTGATGATTGACGATTTTCAGGAGCTGATATCCGGGCCTGTCCTTCACCCACAATTTGCTGTTTTGTCGTAACCGAAGAAATTTATAAGATGCCCCATTAAGCCGTTTGCCCCGATTTATTGAGCAGATACAAACAAGCCCTAAATGGGCAGTGTCATAAATCTGACAATTGTAATCAGACCGATGAGGATAAAAATGGCCGTCAGGATGTTTTCAAACTTTTTAAAGCCTTTTCGTGTTTTTCGTTTGATAAAACCCCATTTTACGGCGATACGATAAAACCCGATTCCAACGTGAAGCTCCACCATGGGAAGGAGAATAAGGTAAAAAACGAGCCAGAACCCGCCCTGAATCCGCGCGGCGCTCTTGGCCGCGGTGATTGGAAGATCGGTAAGTATGGTCCACATGTGTATGGAGCCCATGATCAGGATGACCATGGCGGTAATAACCTGGATCAACCAGAGCCAGGTATCTGTATGGTGCAGCATCCTGGTGTGTTTCCAGATGGTGGACTGCTCTTCCATTCGAAATGGAACCTTGCGCACGGCTAAAAGAAAATGGAAGAGGAAAGTTGCCCCGATCATCGGCCCGGCTACCTGGGCCATGTAGGTGTCTTCAAAAAACCTTGCCAAGGTATTCATGACCCCTGGGCCTAAGTTGACGCTGGCAACAAGGAC
>JAIOSR010000336.1 GCA_021107495.1 Desulfobacterales bacterium
TCAGCCCGAGTTGCTTGGCAAGAGACGCGGTCCTGTCCGGGATCTCGGCCTTCCTGTAGCCCTTCCTAACGGGTCTTTTTTTCAAGGCCGGTTTGGCTTTTTTTTCTGCACGGGGCTTGGGCTTGCCATTCCTTCGAACATCCACCACGATTCGGAAAGGGTCATGAAGATGGAAGACCTTGTATCCCCCGATGCTTTCCATGTCTAATACCACCCGAACCGCGTCTTTTGTGTATTGGGCAGCTCTGGCCCTTTTGAGTAATCCGTCTTTAATGGATATCTGCTTTTCAGTCCTGGGTGTGACATGGGCGCCATCCAGATCCAGATAAAGCCTGCGAGGTTTTTTACTGCCGGGATCCGCTTTGAGCAGGTGGTGCTTATATTTCACCGGTTTCTCAAGGTCAAATACTACCCGCGTATAATTGGGGGTTGACCAGTGCCGGATATCCTTTACCGCGATTGCCCCGGATTTTGACGGACCGCTCTTCTTGAGAGTCTTTTTCTCGTCTCTTTTACCTAATGTCACGGCCAATTTATCCAACATTTTCCGGGCCTTCGGCCGCATATCTCCGGAAGGAAATTTAATATCCACCTTCAAAAATTCCACGTATGCGTGGGGAAGGTCTTTTTTATATTTATAATAAATCTCCCCTATCCGGTATTGGGCATCATCAGCAAGACGATGGTCTTTGTACTTGTCCGCCACTCTCTTGTAAAGACCGACTGCCTCATCCAGATCACCGGACCTCCTGGAATAAGCGTATAGAGAAGTATAGATTCTGGCCGAATGATATAATGCCCATGCTGCCTGATCTGATTTGGGATAACGTGCGGTAATTTTTTTATAGCGACTGATACACAACAGCCAGTTGTGGCGATATTTTTTCTTTTTTGCCGACCGGTACAAAGACATACGGCACTTATCGGCCTTCTTTAGCAGCGATTCAGGCCCGGTAGATGTCTTGCCGGAGACTTCCGCCCCACCCGCTGAAAAAACGGCGGCAAGTACCAGTATCAGGATGTAATTGATTTTTGTTTTCATGTTTAACGTTCGGGGCCCACGTGTTCCTTGAGTTTATTCAGCTCCACCAGGGCATCCAATGGTGTCATTTTAGAAATATCCATATCCCTAATCCATGCCCTCAGTGTCTGATCCTGTGATCCAAAAAGGCCTAATTGAACAATATCACCTTGTTTTTTTTCGGGAAACGTATGGGCCAGGCGAGGCTGACCCACCTCATCCAGCTCCGCACTTTCAAGATTGTCAAGAATTTCCTTGGCCCTTTTCAGGACATTACCGGGTAAACCGGCAATGCGGGCCACCTGTATGCCGTAACTCCGGCTCGTGCCTCCGGGAACGATCTTCCTTAAAAAAATAATCCGGTCATTCCACTCGCGGACGGCAATATTAAAATTTTTTACCCGTTGTTTGGTGGCTACCAGTTCCGTGAGTTCGTGATAGTGCGTCGCAAAAAGGGTGCGCACACCTTTCCCACCCCTGTCATGAAGTGCCTCTGCTACGGCCCAGGCAATACTCAACCCGTCATAGGTGCTTGTACCTCGTCCGATTTCATCCAATATGACAAGGCTCTTGGGTGTCGCATGGCGCAGGATGTTTGCCGTTTCATTCATTTCCACCATGAACGTACTCTGCCCCTTTGCCAGATCATCAGAAGCACCAACCCTGGTAAAGATACGGTCCACGACACCGATGACCGCGCTGGAAGCTGGGATAAAGCTTCCCATCTGAGCCATCAAAACACAAAGCCCGGTCTGTCTGAGGATCGTGGATTTACCCGCCATATTAGGCCCGGTAATAATCAATAGCTGCTGTTCCTTCGAGTTCAGGCATACATCATTAGGAACAAAATCTTCATCTTTTACGGTCTGCTCGATAACAGGATGCCGGCCATCCACAATCTCTATGCCGTTACCGTCGTTAACTTCCGGACATATGTAGTTGTTCATTTCCGCGGTCTCGGCCAGTCCGTGTATGACATCGATCCGGGAAATGAGATTCGCGGTCTGTTTGATGCGTTGATTCTCAAGCGCTATCTTTTTGCGTATCCGGTCAAAAATCTCAAACTCCAGCACCACCCTCTTTTCTTCGGCACCCAGGACCTGTTCTTCCATGTTCTTCAGGTCTTCGGTAATGTAGCGCTCCCCATTTACCAGGGTCTGCTTTCTGACATAATCAGGCGGCACGAGATGGAGGTTGGCCCTGGAAATCTCAATGTAATAGCCGAAAACCCTGTTGAACCCCACCTTCAGGCTTGAGATTTTTGTCCTTTTCTGTTCGGATGCGGCAAAATCGGCGATCCAGCTCTTTCCGTCACGGCTCAGCGAGATCAGCCGATCCAATTCATCATCATAACCGTCTTTTATAATTCCGCCCTCCTTTACGGAAACCGGTGGGTCATCACAAATGGACTTATCAATCAAAAGGACGATATCCTGAAGACTGTCTAATTTCAAGGCGATCTTCGACAGGAGTGTGCTTGTTGAAGCGCTTAAGGCGTTTTTAATGGATGGAATCCTTTGAATCGAATGTTTAAGGGCCAGGAGGTCTCTTGCATTTGCCCTGCCCAAGGCAATACGACCGTTTAGTCGTTCCAGGTCATAGATCTCTTTGAGTTCTTCTTTGATCTCTTCACTTGACATGGGAGCATCCTTGAGGCTGGATACGGCGCCTAATCGCTCCCGAATCTTATCGAGGTTAATAAGGGGGTATGCAATCCATTTTTTCAACAGCCGGCTGCCCATGGGCGTCACGGTCCTGTCAATTATCTGGAACAGAGATCCTTTCACGGACTGGCGGCGCATTGTTTTCAGAAGTTCCAGGTGGGCACAGGTAGATTCATCCAAAAACATGAAATCACCGATTCGGTAGCTTACGATTTCCTTGATGTGCTCCGGGGGTCCCTTTTGTGTGTCGCGAAAATAGTGAACGAGGGCACCGGCTGCAATGATCCCCTCGGGCATGTCCTGGCACCCGAATCCGGTCAGGGACCTGACGCCTAACTGCTCTTTTAAGAGACCTTCCGCCTTCCGCGGATCAAAGGAATACCTTTCCAAAATCTCCACCCGGTAATTGGACAGCTCCTTTCTTCCCGCCAAATTATCGTTCTCCGGGATCAGAAGCTCCGCCGGATCTATTCTTACCAGTTCTTCCAGGAGTTCATTAAACGATTCGACTTCCGTGACCCGGAACTCGCCGGTCGAAAGGTCCGCATGGGCCAACCCATACCTTTCATCGCCTTCGGATATTGCGGCCATGTAAAGGTTGGTTTTATCGTCCATATCCCCTTCATCGACGACCGAGCCGGGGGTAACCAGCCGGACCACTTCTCTCTTTACGATCCCCTTGCTTTCTTTCGGGTCCTCTACCTGTTCACAAACGGCGACCTTGCGTCCGCTATCGACGAGTCTGCCGATATAATTTTTGAAAGCATGATGAGGGATGCCGCACATGGGGACCTTTTCGCCGTTATATGTCCCCCGGGCCGTCAGGGTAATGCCAAGGATCTTAGACGCGGTCCGGGCGTCATCAAAAAACATTTCGTAAAAATCACCCATGCGGAAAAATAAAATGGCATCAGGATATTCATTCTTGATGCCAAAATATTGCCTGAGCATGGGCGTAAGTTTCGACATATTATTCCTCTTTGCGCAAAAGCTCTCCCTTTATCGCTTCCAAATAATTGGATGGCGCTTCTTCCGACCTAAGCCGGGGGAGTTGATTGAACCCCGTCCGACTCAATCAAATGAGTCGTATCCCACTTTTTGCACTGCGGGCACTGCCACTGAAGCTCGTCGGATTTATACCCGCACTGTGAGCACTGGAATTTCAAATAGGGCACATTAAGATGCTCGATAAACTCTTTATAATCCGCCAGTACATCTTTCTCTTTGCCATGGTTAATGAGTATCTCCCCCTTGAATTTCCTCGCCTCCCAAAACGATGGGTCGAGGTCCAAGACGTTTTTGACCTCTCTGAGTGCGCCTTCAATATCATTTTCAATGTAAAGATAGCGGGCCAGGGCCATGTGGGTAAATGCATCAGCATCTGATTGGGCACATTCCTTTAAAAAATCCTCAACAGGCTTCAGGTTTTTCATCTTCGAATAGGCCCCTTCAAGGCGTCCATAGGCAAGGAATGTGAACCGTGGAGCGACCGTTATGATCTTTTTCCATGTGGAGATGGCCTTTTTATATTCCTGTCTGTCGAAGTAGAGATCTCCAAGGTGAAGGTAGGCGTCCACACACGATCTGTGGGTAGATATTGCCTTGTTATAAAGGGAAATTGCCCTGGCCAAATTCTCTTTTTCCTGCTGAATCTTTGCATTTTCGACCAGATAATGGGCCAGGATATTTTGATGATCACCTTTGGCTAAACGCGCTATTTTTTGCCGCGTCACGTAAGCCTTCTCCCAATCCTTAAGCTCTGCGTAAATGCCTTCAATCGCTTTAAGGGCTTCCACATCCGAAGGGGTCCTTTGCGTTACCTCCAGAAGCGCTTTTAACGCACGGTTGAGAAACCCGCCTTTCCGGTAATCCAGACCGAGATCAAAAATGGCCCTGAGCTTTATCTGCTCATCGATATTCGGCCTCAGGATGATACTCTGGCGGATACGAATGGCCCGGTCTATATCTCCCCTTGAACGGTAAAGATTTCCAAGTGCCACATAGGTCTCGATGGTGTCGGAATTGACCTGCACCGACTTGGTGAATTCCTCTATGGCCTGATCCCGATCATTGGAGAGTATGTACCGGAAACCCTTAAAAAATGCCTTATCCACTTTGCCGGCTGTTGATCCGTTCTTCTTCGCCCTTGCGCGGCGTATCCATATTCCGGTAATTACACCAATCCCGAAGGCAATGATAACACCTAACAAAAGCTGCTGGTTTACGGGTTCAAGACACCATTTAAAAAACGATTCCCACACGGAATATCTCCTCTTGATGAATGGGCACGGTTTGAGGGTAAGAGGCAGGGCACACCCCTGGACCCGCCGAAAAAATTTTAAATTGTGCCTTGGAACAGCCTTCCGGAACCGTACTGTCTCATCAGGAAACCTTCATTACAAATCAGGGCTCTGATTTGAGACCATTTCTTCGCCCGTAACCGGCAAATTCCTGAGAGAGTTAAGTTCTTTGTCCTTTTCCCTTGCTTCCTTCGTTAGGGTTTTGATCTGTTTCTTTAAGCGGAAACGCTCGGTCATCCCGTAAATCCCGGCAGCTAAAACGCCAACGAGAAAAGTGATAACAGCCACAAAATACATGGACATGGGAGAGCTTTCCCAGTTGAAAAAGATGAGATTTATCCTGAATGTTACAGTGTTTGAAAAGGCCTGGTAGTTCTGAACGGCCACAATAATCACAAGCAGTATAAACAAAATCACAACGATCATTCTTAAATGATTCATTTGTCACCTCCATAACCCGATTTAAGCTCTTGAAAATGCGGCAGGAGCCTGCGATATGTCTCCATAATGTGCTCGGGAATTACCCTTACTTCCCCGAACACGGTCATGCAGTTGGTATCACCGTTCCAGCGAGGAACAATATGAAA
>JAIOSR010000334.1 GCA_021107495.1 Desulfobacterales bacterium
ACTATTCGGAAGAGTTGAAGACAACACTCATACGTATCGAAACACTTGAAAGGGTAAAGAGCCAGTTGACCAAATTTGTACCCGGTTCCGTTGCCAAGATGGTCGAGCACGACCCGGACAGGCTGACTTTTGAAAAAACTCCCATGGAAGTGACCATATTATTCATTGATATCCAGGATTTTTCCGGGATAACCGAAGGTTTTGATCAGAGGGTGGTCAATGATATGGTGGAGTGTCATTTTTCCAGGTACCTTGAATGCATATACAGGCATTGCGGAGAAGTAAACGAGACCTCCGGTGATGGTTTGATGGTTATTTTCCAGGGCGATACTTTAGAAAGCCATGCTAAGAAAGCCGTGGCCGCCGGCCTGGAAATAGTTTTAGAAAACAGCAGTTTAAATGAAGAGTTCTCTTATCCGTGGGGCAGGGTTGATCTTCACTTGGGAATCAACTCCGGCGAGGCATGGGTAGGCTCCACTAAAATGAAGACACTCACCGGGGAGCGCTGGACCTATACTGCATCGGGGCTGGTCACTGTTTTGGCCGCCCGAATTGGTGGACTGTCAAGTGGGTCTAAGCTTTACGTGGGACCTGAAACATATAGATGCATTCGGAATTCCTGCGCTTGTGAATCGATAGGCATTAAGGAACTCAAAAATGTCAAGACTCCCTTAGAAATTTACAGGGTAATGAAGACTATGGAAGAGTTTTCTTTTGATGAAACATAACTGCTCAGGTTCAACGTTCAGAGGTTCAGGGTTCAAGCCCGCCCTGGTGCGACGTAACGTGCACTTAAAAACGGTTCTTCTGAACACTATGCCCAGGGATTTTATCAAAAGTACTCCTAAACCAGGTCTGGGCCAGGGGTTAGATTCATGAAAGACAGGTTGGATTCTGAACCAAATGCATAGCTCATCCAGTTCTTGCAGAACACCAGGTGCTATTGTAAACAAACCCGGAGAGAATTTTTTGTTGCAGAGGAGATATGAAGAAAACAGCAAAGCGATTGACCTTGAACTGTGAACCGTGAACCTGATAACCTGAGTTACGATGAAAATTGATAATTTGACCCTCAAAAAACATCCTCCGGCCTTTCAGAAAGCAGAAAGTGTTGACAGTAACGTCACGGAATTAATGGAGCAATTAGAGGCCCTGTTTCACCCGGAATCTGTTGCGATTGTAGGGGTGCCCAGGGGCATGAAGACCGGCAAACTGTTCCTTTTGGCCCTACTGGATATGGGTTTTCCAGGTCCCATCTATCCTGTTCATCCTAAGGTCGAAGAGATCGATGGGTTGCGTGCCTATCCCAGTGTGTCGGCCATCCCCGGTCCGGTGGACTTAGCCATTGTGTTGGTCCCTCATAATGGTGCCCTTTCCGTTATTCGGGAATGTGCCGCCAAAGGGGTTAAAGGGGCCGTTCTCTTCACAGCAGGGTACAAGGAGACCGGGACCGATGAGGGGATGGCATTGGAAGAGGAGCTTGTGGATGTGGCACGCTCTTCCGGAATGCGTCTTATCGGGCCTAATTGTATGGGCCTTTACTGTCCAAAGACCGGTCTTTCCTTTTTTCCTCAGCTTTCCAAGGAACCGGGACCCGTTGGTATAATCTCCCACAGTGGTTCCCTGACCAATATTTTGGGGCGAATGGCCTCTCAAAAGGGGATCCGTTTCAGCAAGGTTGTGAGTCTTGGTAATGAATGTGACCTCACGAGTGCCGATTTCCTCATGTACCTGGGAAGGGATCCTGAGACACTTCTTATCGGGGCCTATCTGGAGGGGATCAAAAGCGGCCCCCTTTTCTTTAAGGCCCTTAGGAATGCCTCTCTTATGAAACCGGTAATTATATGGAAGTTGGGCATGACCCCGGAGGGCCGCAGGGCCGCGGCATCTCACACCGGTGCCTTGGCAGGTTCAGGGGATATATGGGAGGGCGTCGTTCGACAGGGAGGGGCCGTTCCTGTGGTCGGCTTTGAGGCATGGGTGGACGCTATGATGGGCTTCGCCCTTTTGACGTCCCGTTTGGGCGACCGAATGGCCATTATCTCAGGCCCCGGCGGACTTGCCGTTTCTGCGGCCGAGGCCTGCGGAAGCGCCGGGCTCAGGATGGCGGAACTCTCATCCGAGACCCGATCCTCTCTTGCCGGGATAGTCCCGCCCACAGGAACGAGCCTGAAAAACCCCATCGATGTTGGCCTCACCGCATCCCTGGACATGGATATTTATATTCAAAGCGCCCGAACCATTGCTACCGATCCAGGCGTGGACGCCGTGGTAGTCGTGGGTATCGGCCTGACACCGGAGACCAACCTGTTATACACGGAATCCATGATCCAGGCCCGTGAGGATTTTCAGAAACCCTTTGTCATGGTGAGTATTCCCGGATTCGAGCCTGGGTTCGCCCGGACATTTTGCGAGGCAGGGGTGCCGTTTTTCGAGACAGCCGAACGTGCGATGACCACTTACGCAATGGTGCGCCGCTACCAGTTATGGCGTAAGCACATGGAGGCTTGAAGTTTTTTCAATAACTGTCTGATAAAATAATAAGGAGGTTATGGTTATGTGGGATGCGGAAAAATGTGATCTTTGCGGGGAATGCCTGGAGCGCTGCCAGTATGTGGACTATGATAAGGAAAAGGCCGTTCGGCAGATTAAGGAACTGATGGAAGATAAGCCGGCTGAAATTCTCAAGGAATGTATTACCTGCTGTGCGTGCAATGAATACTGCCCTACGGGCGCCGACCCTTTTGACCTTATAAACAGGCTGCAGGAGGTGCACAATTCCCTGCCCATACCTGAAAAGATGCGAAAATTTATGGATGCCGGTGGGACAATGCCCTCGGCCCTGATAAGGGGCGAGGATTCCAGACCCGCCCTTTCTCTCTGTGTCATGGAACACCCCATGCCGGGTGATGCCGTCGGCGGGCAGATGTTTGAGGGAATGACCATTGCCAAGGGGGGCGATTATTTCTGTTATCTGGGTTATGTGCACATCGGCATGGAGAGTCCTCTGAGGGAACACGCTCAGGGCTTCATAGACACGCTTGCCGCTATCGGCGCAAAAGAGATCGTATTCATACACGCGGACTGCCATGCAATGATCTCAAAAATGCCCGAGTATGGCATTGAGGTCCCTTTCAAGGCCATTCACATTGTCGAGTATATGAGGGATTATCTCAAGGCCCATCCTGAAAAGATCACGCCCCTCAATCGCAAGATAGCCTATCAGAGACCGTGCGCCTCCAGGTATTCGGGAGAGATCGAACCTATTCTGGATGAGATGTTTGAACTGATCGGCGTGGAAAGGGTGGACAGAAAATACGATCGGGAATCGGCCCAGTGCTGCGGTTCCCTGTTCTCACGTATTGACCCTGAGAGAATCAAGCCCATGGTTGAGGCAAATATCCAGGACGCTGTTGATACCGGTGCCGAGGCAATGGTGTTTTTATGCCCCCTCTGCATGGGAGGCCTCGCCAAACCCGCGGGTGAGAAGGGTATGAAGCCCATTTTCATAACCCAGCTTGTCCGTATGGCCCTCGGGGAGATTCCTTTTCCGTAGTAGCCTACTGCGCGGGATGAACCAAATGAAAAAAATTTCAAATTCTAAATACCTAATGACCAAAACAGGATCAAAAAACGAACTTCCAACGTCGAACATCGAACTTCCAATGTCGAATTATGGTACGCCTTAGGAGTTTCAGTTTTACTAAAAAAAAGGAGCGAAGCGACATCTACATTCGATGTTCGACGTTCATCTTTTTCCTGTTTGTAATTTGGAATTTTAAATAATCCATCACTCCAGTACTCCAATACTCCGGAGAACGGATAGGAAAGCTATTTTACCACAACCCTAACGGAGAAAACCCATGCCGGAATGGAAAAAGACATTTTGTGCACTTTGTTATCATAACTGCGGTCTTGAAATACAGACGGAGGGGCACCGGATCACAAAGGTTCGGCCGGACAGGGACCATCCCAGGACAAAGGGTTATGTCTGCCGAAAAGGAATGAAAATAGCCCATTACCAGGATCACAAAGAACGTTTAACCCATCCCTTGAAGCGGGAAGGGGATCAATTCGTAAAGATATCCTGGGACCAGGCCATATCCGAAATCGCCGAAAAGCTTAAACAAATATTAGGCAAACACGGCCCTCGCGCCTTGGCCTACGTGGGTGGTGGGGGCCAGGGTTGCCACATGGAGGCGGGTTTTGGCCGCACACTTTTAACGGCCCTTGGTTCCCAGTATCATTACTCGGCCCTGGGTCAGGAATTGACCGGACTTTTCTGGATCAACGGCCGGGCCTATGGCCGCCAGAACCTGCATTTGATGCCGGACTTGGACAGGGCCGAAAATTTTCTGGCAATGGGATGGAACGGTTATGTGAGCAATGCCGGGGTCAACCGGGCACGGAAACGGATCAATGAGTTTGCCAAAGACCCGGACAAACAACTGATCGTTATAGATCCCCTGTTGAGTGAGACGGCCAGACAGGCGAATACACACCTGCAAATACGGATCGGCACAGCCGCCCTGTTCCTGAAATCAATGATCGCAATCATTCTTCAGGAAGGCTGGGAGGACAAGGCCTATATCAGCGATTACTGCCAAGGTTTTGACCGGATTGCGCCCTGGTTTAAGAATTTTGATGTGGCATCCGCCCTTGAGGTATGTGGTGTGGATTATGACAAGGTCAAGGAGGTGGCCCGCGTATACGCCACACGGCCAACGGCCATGAGGACGGACTTAGGGTTGCTCATGGACCGGCAGAGTACAATGAATTCCTATCTTGAAATGATTCTAATGGCTGTTTGCGGCCGTATCGGTACGCCGGGCGGTAATGTATTCAATGGGCATCTGATGCCCCTGGGACCCCATTCGGATGAGCGTGATGAAAGAACCTGGCGAACGGCGAGTACAGGTATACCGGCCATTATGGGGTATTTTCCTCCCAATGTTATTCCGGAAGAGATCCTGTCCCAAAAAGATGATCGTCTGAGGGCCATGATCGTCAGCGGGGCGAACCCCCTGCGCTCCTATGCGGATACCTCAGTCTACGAAGAGGCCTTTAAGGAACTGGACCTTTTGGTAACCATTGAAATTGCCATGACTGAAACGGCGCGTATGGGTCATTATGTGCTCCCTGCCAGGTCGGCCTTTGAAAAATGGGACACCACCTTCTTTAACCTCACCTTTCCCGAAACATACTTTCAACTCCGTCACCCTCATTGTGATGCCCGTGGCGAGCCTTTAGAGGAGGGAGACATCTTTACCCGTTTAGCCGAAGCCTTGGGGATCCTGCCGGAGATACCCGAATCCCTGTTTCAGGCCGCCTACGGGGATCGGAAGGGCTTTGCATCGGAACTATTTGAGTGGATAAGTCAGGATAAGAAGGCCGCCAGGTTGTTACCTTTTATTGCGGCAAAGACCTTAGGCAAAAGTGTGAAATCGGCCCATCTGGCCGCGGTCTGGGGTCTGCTCGCCATGTACCCCCGACACGCTGCAGATGATCTTTCAAGGGCCGGTTATGAGGTGACACCCTTTTTAGGTGATTCCCTTTTTCAGGGGCTCCTGGACCATCCGGAAGGGATTATGATCGGCAGGCTGGAGCCGGGCGAAAACCTGAAAAAACTGAGAACACCGGATAAAAAAATAGGCCTGTACATTGAAGAAATGGCCGAATGGATCATGGAGATTGAGCCGGACGCGGAGAAGGAGTCCATAAACAACCCGGATTTTCCCCTGGTACTGGTTGCAGGCAGGCATTTTCCTTATACTGCAAACAGTATTATGCGTGATCCTGAATGGAATGAGCATAAGGCCCTATGCACGGCACTCATGAATAATGAAGATACACAGGCATTGGGCATTGTGGACGGCCAAGAGGCATGGGTGACCACCGAGGCGTCCCGTGTCAAAATACCGGTTGAGGTTTCTGACATGGCGGCACCGGGTACGGTCACCATACCGCACGGATTCGGGCTTGGTTATATGGGGCAGGATTACGGCGTCAACATCAACCTGCTTACAAAGAACACCCATCGGGACAGGCTGGCTGGAACTCCCTTTCACCGGTATGTGCCATGCAGAGTTGAGGCGTGCAGGGAGTGATCATGGACAAGCATAAGAATATAGGTGCAAATTAATGGAGCTTTAGGTACCAGGGGTCTTGGGATCTTTTCTTCGGTTCCAGGTCTCCCGCCGGAGTCACTCAGAAAAGACCCAAGACCCTGTTAGTGACCAGTTAGATGAAGGGTGTGAATATGCAAGAGCTTAAGGAGCCGGATTCGAAGATATTCCAGTTGATGGTCTGTGGAAGACCATTGGATGTTTTTTTAAATGACATAGAACATTTTCACGGTTTTGTAGCCCCGGGTCTTGTCTTAGGGGGCTTCATGGTGGACTGGGCCCGGGATCTCGTGGGGCTGAATGTGGAATCGGATGCCATAGTGGAAACATGCCACTGTCTGCCCGATTCCATTCAGATATTCACGCCGTGCACTATCGGCAACGGCTGGCTGAAGGTCCTGGATTGGGATAAGTTTGCATTAACCCTTTATGATAAAAGAAAACTCACCGGATACCGGGTCTGGTTTGATCTTGAAAAGGCCGCATTGTTCCCGAAGATCCAGGGCTGGTATATGCGAAGTATTTCAAAGAAGGATCTGCCCCTGGAGGTCCTGCTTGAAGAGATTATCCGTGCTCGAAGATCCGTCTTATCCTGTCGTGCGGTTCGTGTTATCAGCCATTACCGTAAAAAGAGTAAAGGAGATATTGCGGTCTGTTCGGGATGCGGGGAGGCATATCCGGCCTCACAAGGCAACCAATGCTCTGCATGCCGGGGAGAAGGGTATTACCGTTTTTAATTAGGATTAAAAAACGAACTTCCAATGTCGAACATCGAACTTCCAACGTCGAATTGGGGTACGCCTTAGGGTTTTCAGGCTTTAATGATTTTTTCCCTTAACTCTGTATACTTCACTAGCGCCTTAATTGCCTTGGCCGCACGTTCGGGTCCTGGAAATACCGGTACGCCCCGCTCCAAAAGCTCCCGTATGAACTGTTCCTTAATGCTGCGAAAGGTATAGCCTACAAAGGGCTTGTCATGGGTTTCAAACAAGCGGGCGATTGATTTTCCATGCGCACCTATCAGCCTGGCGCTCTGTTCCTTGACCTGGTCCTCCGGCAGACCCATTTGCTCCAGGGCCCGTTTGACGGTATGCGACGACATGAGTAAGTACATGAGCAGTATGTCGCAATTGTCATCCTCGAGCAGGGCCTTTGGAATGTCGGAGAAGTAGCCTATCGGGTTCTTGGTAAAGGTAAGGTCCACCGGGTTGTTTATACTTCCCGTATGGGGTACAAAAGGAGCCAGTTTCTCTATTGTTTTTTCTGAAAGGGAAGGAAGTTCAAGACCCACCCTGCCGCAGGAGTCGGCCGCGGCCGCGCCCGGCCCGCCCGAATGAGTTTGAATGACGACCTTTGGCCCTTTGGGTTTGGGCAGACTGCCCAATGCCCAGCAGAAGTCAAATAACTCCGTAAC
>JAIOSR010000372.1 GCA_021107495.1 Desulfobacterales bacterium
ATCGCTGTTGACGAGGGCATTTGCCGTATCAATCCATAGGGGAAGGGCGCCCGATGAGCCGTATATGGCTATGTGCTTTCCCTTCATAGGTCGATTATCATCATATCCCACATAACTTGCTATCACGTAACCCTTGTTAATATCAAGTTGGCCGCTTTTCTCTGCGGGGCCCGGCACAAAACCTACAAAACTGGAATTTGTGAACCGGTTGGCTGTTCCGGTTTTTCCAAATGTAGGAATGGGAATATCGAAGACCCTGACCGCATCTTTTGCCTGTCGGCCTGTCCCGATTTCCATAACGTTTCTCAGAATTTCGGTTATTAGCCTTGAGACCCTATTAGACAGGACCTTCTCAGGCCTGGCATTATATTCCCACAGGACCTCTCCTTCCCTGTCCACAATTTTTGTGATTATGGGGACCTGTTCGAGACCACCACCGGGTGAAAGAGGGTACACCTGCCCGGTCATAATGGTCTGATATGCAAGGGCCGCCTCCTTGATGCTGATCGAATTAGGGCCCAGGGGAAAAGAGAGTACCGGCTCCAATTTTGTAGAAATTCCGATGTTTTTTGAAAGATGTACCACGTAAAACATGTTCACAAGGGTCCTGAAGTCTCTGACTCTAAAAAGGACCTCGGGATCGTACCGCTTGAACGCCACCAATCTCCGGTAGTTTTTTTTCATTGCCTCTTGAAGCAGGTCAATTGTCCCGGAGGTGATCAAACCATCAATCAACACGTCATTAACGGATATTGATTCCGGATTTTTCATCATCCATTCCGGGGTGAGCGGGAGCAGGGGAGTGGGAGAGAGGGATTCAGTGCTTTCCGCATAGATAATTCTTTCCCCAATATCCTTGTCCCGGCTCACGTAAAAACAGCGAGGGGATGAATTTTGATCCTTTCCGTATTGTTGAACTAATGGGGTCATCGTTTCATGGGCCTCTTTCATTTTCAGGTTAAGCCCTTGAAGCCTTTTAAAACTGTATCGAAGAATCTTTTGTTCTTCGGGCCCCTTCATATCAGGCCTTTTGTCGTCTAAACTGAAGTGCAGGCGTTTTAGATTGACCAGTATCCCCTCATGCCCGCCAAAAATGATGTCCGATTCAATCTCTTTTTTGGATTGTTCAAACGCGGCCTCCATGAGGGCTTCCCTGTTGACAACCACGCCATATTGATCCCTGATCCGATTTTTGTAAGACAGGTAGGATTCATCTTCTTTCTGACTAAGTCCTAAAAGGTCCGTGACCTGCCGGAACTCATTCATATTCAAATAGTCAGTGAGGTGGTAGAGCAACCAGACAGTGGCAAGGTTTTCCGATTTGGCCCCTGCCCATGCCATAGACACCCAATCGCTTTTAGGACTGTGGTCCGGCCTGGGCACGTAGGATGTGTTTTCAAATAGAAAAAGGTCCTTCATATTCTGGAGCCGGTCAAGACTGTTCCACTTGAGTTGAAGTGCCGCTGTATAGAGGATCGGCTTGAAAATGGAGCCTAATTGCCGCTTTGCATCAACAGCTCGGTTAAAAAACCGGTTAAAAAATCCCCCGGCCATGGCCCGCATCATGCCTCCTTGAAGAACGATTACCCCTCCTTCCAATTCCGGGATACTTGAAAGCATTAATTTCGTCTTACCGTTAACCTGAGGAGATACCATCAACCGGACCGGTACAAGGTCCCCAACATTAAGAGGCTTTAAAAAGGGGGCAACATGTTTTTTATCAAACACGGCCCAATTGCCTGAACGCCATTTCAGCCAGGCGTCGCCAATAGGCTTGAGCCCTTCAAAATCGATAACGCCCCCGCCTTTCTCCCATGAAACAACTAAATGGCTTTTCTCCCTGGCCGCATCAACCTGTGTGATTCGAGCTAAAAAGGGCAGATTGTCTCTCGATTTTTTAAGACCATTCTTAAGAAAGTCCTTGTGCGAGCCTGCCGTGTATTGGATTCCGTAACCGTTCAATTTAACGTCCATCAAAGGTAAATGGGTTCGAAGGCTCTTAAGTGCAGCCTCTTGAATATCCTTGTTAATCGAGGTATAGATTTTCATTCCTGAAATGGCAGGATTATCTACGCCCTGCTCTTCAAGTATGGATCTGAAATAATCGGATTCAAGCTGTTCGCGAAGATAGTCCAGGATCACATTCAACCGGTAGGTAATTTTACCTTCCCTAAACGGGACCTCCCTTTTTTTTGCCTTTTCATACTGATCTTTGGTGATAAAATTTGCCTTGAGCATGTTGGAAAGCACATAGTCCTTACGCAATTTGGCCACCTTTTTGGCCTCGTTTTTTTCTGTGTCGCTTTTTTTTATGAATGGGTTATACCGGTTGGGTCCCTTTACCGAGCCGGCGACAAAGGCCGATTCCACCAAGTCAAGATTTTCCGGGTCCTTGTCAAAATAATACTGGGCGGCAATTCCGAGTCCTTTTCCGTAACCGGTCACAAAGAACTGATTCGAGTACATCTCAAGGATCTCCTGTTTTGAATATTTCCGTTCAAACAGAAATGCCTGAATCAATTCCCTGAGCTTTGCCCTGTAGGACCTTTTTTCCCGTTTGAATATGTTTTTGGCGGTTTGCTGGGTGAGTGTGCTTCCGCCCTGTACTACTTTACCTGCCTTGATATTGGCAAAAAGGGCTCTGAGGACCGCTTTTAGATCAAAACCGGGGTGATCAAAAAAATTCCTGTCTTCGGCCGCAATCAGCGCCTTTATGAAATATTTTGGTATCTCCTGGTACCGGATGTATTTACGGTGGGTTTGCTCAAAAAAAACACCAATGGGTGTCCGCCCGTCATCATAGAAAGCAGGACTTTCCGAGGCAATAATGCGATCAACCGCACCTCTCTCAATACGGGTCGCGGCGTCACGTGTAACAGTGTAATAAAAAAAGGCAAAGAAAAAGAATGGAACAAGAATCAAAAGGCAAAACAGTGAAATGAAGACATGTCTCTTTTTCTTAAACATTTAGAAAAGCTCCCCTGAAAGCAGCTTTTGCCTCATAATTTCTTTCAGGTCGAGTCCCTTTAGCTTCAATCCCTTACGGCCGTACTTCATGTTGGCCTCAATTACATGCCATTTTCCCTTGCTCTTGATGAGATCCATTCCCACATCATTAAACTTGCACTTCTCAGCAACTGCCAGAGCGAGTTCAATACCTTCCTTCGGGATATTATCAAAGCTGATACTGCCTCCCTGTGAAAGATTTGTCCTGAAATTTTCAGGGCTCCTTATACGCCAGTAAGACAGGACCGGTCTGTAATTGATAAGCATCACGCGCAGGTCCTTTTCATGGGGTAAATATTCCTGAACATATGCAATCTTAGTAAGACTGAGATATCCTGAAAGTTCCTGCGGGTTATGGATTTTGAAAACGCCTCTGCCCCTGGATGAGCGCCTGGCCAATTTACCTATAAAAGGGAAGGTAAATTCTTTGACGATATCCTGGTGATGGAGATGATAATAGATCCTGGTTTCGGGGTGAGGTACATCAAGCATGTAAAAGAGGGTGGTTTGTTTGATTTTTTCATCCGCATAAAGATAGGTTTCCAGGCTCGGAAATATCTTCTTTCCCATGGTAGTGAAAAACTGGGCATAATTGAGCGTAGGGAAAAGGATAATTCCGGCACCCAAAATCATTTCCCTTTCCAGGGGTGTATAGTCCTTGAAATTGGGTCTAACGCCAAGCGTGAGGACCTCGGGAACGCCTAAAAGTCTGCTTCCGAGGGCTATAAACTTCTTTTCCTTTGTGGACATGTTTTTTCCAATTATTTAGTTTGTTATAGCCGCCCCGGAGGAATAGTCTTCGCATTCCACAGGGTCCCGA
>JAIOSR010000052.1 GCA_021107495.1 Desulfobacterales bacterium
CCCAGAGCCGCTTTCATAAAAGTGATATCCATTGCACTTCTTTGAGGGCCAAAACCGAATTCCGAATTTCTTTAAAAGGGATGGTTTCTCTGGATTGTCTTTAACAGGGCTTGATATAGAAACTCAACATCTCTAAGGGTTTTCCTCTTCTTTTTTAGTCCTGAGAATGTCTTCTAATTCTGTCATGAATTCGCCAATATCCTTAAACTGTCTGTAAACTGATGCAAACCGGACATAAGCCACTTCATCCCATTCCTTGAGTTTATTGATTACCCTTTCCCCGACTTCTGTACTATCAACCTCTTTCTTTCCCAGTTCCTGGAAATAAAACTCCAGTGCATCTACGAATTCCTCGATCTTGGTCATGCTGATCGGCCTTTTCCGGCACGCCATGCGAATCCCGGAAATAATCTTTTCCCGATTAAAAGGCTCCCGCCTTCCGTCTTTCTTTACTATCATCGGAAGGACATCTTCCAGTTTTTCATAGGTGGTAAACCTTCTTTCGCATTCAAGACATTCCCGTCTTCTCCTGATCATCCTGCCATCCTTACTGAGCCGGGAATCGATCACCTTGTTGTTGATTTTAGTACAGTATGGACATCTCATAGTACAAACCTCTCAATATCGATATTCGCTTCCTTTAACATTTGATCGGCCAGGTGATCATCATAACCATTTTCATAGAGGATTTTCCTGATTCCTGCGTTTATGAGCATCTTGGAACATATAACACAGGGCTTATTAGTGCAATAAAGCGTTGCGCCCCTGATGGAAAAACCATGATAGGCCGCCTGTATGATGGCATTTTGTTCTGCATGAAGCCCGCGGCAGAGTTCATGCCGCTCACCCGAGGGAACAGAGGCAGTCTCTCTCAGACAACCTACCTCTTCGCAATGTCTCAGACCTGAAGGCGCCCCGTTATAGCCCGTGGCCAAGATTCTTTTGTCTTTAACCAGGATGGCGCCCACGTGACGACGCAGACAGGTCGACCTCTTAGCCACCATCCTGGTAATGCTCATAAAATATTCGTTCCAGGAGGGTCTGGTCAATTAGGCTTCTCCATCAAGGTATCTGTAGACAGGAAAATCACCGCACAAATTCACAACAGCCTCACGCACCTTATTCAATATATCATCGGATTCGAGGTTTTCCAGAACCTTCTTGATAAACCCCGAGACCGTCTTCATTTCCTTTTCCTTCATTCCCCTGGTGGTCACTGCCGGCACACCCAATCTCAGACCGCTGGTTACCTTGGGTCCCCTCTTATCAAAGGGAATAGTGTTCTTGTTTACAACAATGCCCGCTTTCCCTAAGGCAACTTCCGCATCCTTCCCGGTTATTCCCGTCCGGGTCAGATCAATCAGGATCAAATGATTGTCAGTTCCCCCGGACACAAGATCAAACCCCGCTGACAAAAGTTCACCGGCAAGTTCCCTTGCATTCATGAGCACCTGTTTTTGATAATCCCTGAATTCAGGCATTAATGCCTCTTCAAAAGCGACTGCTTTGGCGGCTATAATATGCATCAGCGGTCCACCCTGAATACCCGGGAAAAGCCCTTTATCCAGCCTTGCCCCATATCTTTCCTGTGAGAGTATCATACCACCCCTCGGACCTCTCAGGGTTTTGTGGGTGGTTGTCGTTACAAAATCCGCCTCACCTACAGGGGAGGGATGAAGGTTTGCGGCAACCAGTCCCGCGATATGGGCCATATCAGCCATAAGATATGCATTATTTGCGTGGGCGATTTCTCTAAAACGCTGAAAATCAATAATTCGCGGATATGCGCTGGCACCTGCCACAATTATCTTAGGTTTATGTTTCTTGGCTAACTCATTCACCTGATCATAATCAATCCGTTGTGTTTTCGAATCCAGGCCATAGAAAACGGACCTGTAAAAAATCCCTGAAAAACTCACGGGATTACCGTGGGTCAAATGACCGCCGTGAGATAGATCCATGCCCAGGATCAGGTCGCCGGGCTTCAAAAAGCTTAAATATACCGCCATGTTGGCCTGGGACCCGGAATGGGGCTGGACATTTGCGTATTCCGCTCCGAACAAACGCCTGGCGCGGTCAATGGCCAGCCTTTCTATCTCATCCACGTAATCACAACCACCGTAATATCGTGCGCCGGGATAGCCTTCCGCATATTTATTGGTCATCACGTTGGCCTGGGCCTCAATTACGGCACGGCTGGCATAGTTCTCGGACGCAATCAGGACGAGATTGTTTCGCTCCCGATCTATCTCCGAACGGATCGCCCGGTAAACTTCAGGGTCCACACTGCGTAGAATCATGTTCTCTAAAATCAATTATACCTTTAGTTATGCTTGGTCTCTTGAAAATAACCTTTAATGGTCTAAATTGTTAGGTCTTTTCGATCAAATTGATCCAACCGCAACTGATGCCGCCCACCCTCAAACGGGGTCCCGAGGAACACGTCTACCATTTCGAGGGCTAATCCCACGCCGGTCACTCTGCCCCCCATAGCCAGGATATTGGCATCATTGTGCATTCGACTCATCTTAGCCGTATAAATGTTGTGGCAAAGGGCTGCACGCACTCCTTTGTACCGGTTGGCTACCATGCTCATACCCAACCCTGTCCCGCAGATCAAAATCCCTAGGCCGTATTCACCCTTAACGATTGCCTGGGCCAGTTCATGTGCCACTTCGGGGTAATCCACTGAATCCCGGCTGAATGCTCCTATGTCTTTAACCCCATAATCGGGACGGCCCTTTAAATAGGCCTTGCATTCCTCCTTCAAGTCAAACCCCGCATGATCCGAACCGATTATAATATCCAAAATAGGACTCCTAATTATGATGGACTTTTTATGAAACTATCAAGATTCATAAGCCTTGAAGATCAGGCTCGCATTGGTGCCTCCGAATCCGAAAGAATTGGACATGCCGGTTTTTACATCTACCTTTCTGGCAACATTGGGAACGTAATCCAGATCACACTCGGGATCGGGGGTTTCATAATTGATTGTGGGCAGGATAATACCATGTTTGATTATGAGTGATAAGAAAATGGCCTCTACACCCCCTGCGCCCCCTAAAAGATGGCCGGTCATGGATTTGGTGGAGCTGATGGGAAGTTTGTAGGCATGGTCCCCGAAAACGGCCTTTATGGCCTTGTTTTCAGAAAGATCATTCAGCTTTGTGGATGTGCCGTGGGCATTAATATAATCCAGTTCCCCGGGCCTTAGTCCCGCGTAATCAAGGGCCATTTTCATACAACTTATTGCGCCCTCGCCTTCAGGGTCCGGGGCCGAAACGTGATACGCATCTCCGCTCATTCCGTACCCGATTATTTCCGCATAAATATCGGCTCCCCGATCAAGTGCCTGGTCCAGTTCCTCAATGATCAATATCCCCGCACCTTCACCCATTACAAACCCGTCTCGATTCAGATCAAAGGGGCGCGAAGATTTCTCCGGTTCATCATTTCTCGTGGAAAGGGCGCGCATTTTACAGAAACCACCAAGGGCCAACGGGGTCACTACCGCCTCTGCTCCCCCTGTAATCATGGCGTCTGCAATCCCTTCACGTACCAACCTGAAGGCCTCCCCAACAGCATGACAACTTGCTGCACAGGCCGTTTCTATGGAAAGGTTGGGGCCTTTGGCACCGAACTCTATGGCGATCTGTCCGGGGGCCATATTGGCAATTATGCCCGGAATAAAAAACGGGCTGATACGACCGGGGCCTTTTTCCAGAAGGATTTGATGATAATGCTCCAGCATGGCCAGGCCACCCAAACCCGAACCGGTTATGCATCCAACCCTTTGACCGTTTTTGGCATCGATCTTTAACCCCGAATCCTCCAGGGCCATCCTGGCAGATGCCACCGCATAATGGATAAAGACATCAAACCGCCGGATCTTTTGCTTGTCTAAAAAATCCTCGGCGCTGAAGTCGGTGACCTCACCGGCGATTTGGGATAAAAAAGGGGAAGCGTCAAATTTTGTGATGGGTCCAATCCCGGATTTCCCGGAACATGCAGCTTCCCAGTTTTTCTCAACACCGGTTCCCAGAGGAGTGACCATTCCCAGGCCCGTAACCACAACCCTTCTGGTCATTTTACCACTCCTTTTTTGAATAATAGGTTTTGTATATTGACGGCAGGTTCATTCTCCTGTTGCCTTTTTAATGTAATCCACAGCATTCTGAACTGTACCTATCTTTTCGGCGTCCTCATCGGGTATCGAGATGTCAAAGTCCTCTTCCATCGCCATAATAAGTTCCACCTGATCTAATGAATCAGCACCCAGATCATCAACGAATGAAGCCTCGGGGACCACGTCGTCCTTAGGCACATCCAACTGCTCACAGATAATTTTTATTACTTTTTCCTCGACAGTTGCCATACACCATTACCTCCTAATTAAGTATCTTGGGTTTATTTTAAAATGTTTCTTGAGACTGTATTCCAGTAAATCTTACATAGGTTAATCGGTTCAACGTTCACGGTTCACGGTTAAAGAGCCCTAAGTGCCTGATATCAGAAGAATGATACCTCATTAGAGACGACACGCATGTTTCACTTTTAAACTGCAAAAGTTTGAAGTGAGCTAAAGTTAAGGAATTCTGTCAATTATATAAAATTAGTGGAGCAAAGCGACTCCATAATTTTATGAACTTTAGATCACTTTAGACACTTTTAACTTGTATGTCTGATCGATTTCAATTGATTTTAACTTTTGAACCTTGAACCCTGAACCTTGAACCGCTCATTTTAGGTCTTACATGTACAACCCGCCGTTTACATGAAGGATTTGGCCCGTGATATAGTTCGCGGCATCGGAACAAAGCCAGTAAACCGCCTCTGCCACATCTTCAGGCCTACCAATATTGCCCGAAGGAATCTGCCTTATAAAAAACTCTTTGGCTTTTTCGGAAAGCACTGCGGTCATTTCCGTATCAATAAAGCCTGGGGCTACGCCATTTACGGTAATGCCCCTCGCCGCCACTTCCCTTGCTACGGTCTTGGTAAAGCCCATTATTCCGGCCTTTGAAGCCGAATAATTGGCCTGACCGGCATTCCCTATTTGCCCGACTACTGAAGATATGTTGCAAATGCTGCCGGATCTCTGTTTTATCATAGACCGTATTACCGCCCGGGTACAATTGAACACGCTCTTGAGATTTACACTGATGACGGCATCCCAGTCTTCCTCGTTCATTCGCATCAAAAGCGTGTCCCTGGTAATTCCCGCATTATTAACCAAAACATCGATTTTTTCGAACCTCGAAAAAATGTCATTAAAAAGGACATCCACGGCCTCAAAGGAGGAGACATCCAACTTGTGGCTCTCCGCCTCTACTCCCCTCTCGGCCAGGGCATTGAGGGTTTCATTAGCGGCAATATCATCAGTATCATAGTGTACAATAACAATTCTGGCCTTTTCTTCCGCAAACTTAAGGCACACTGAACGTCCTATACCCTTTGATCCTCCGGTAACAACAACAACCCTTGAATTATTTTCACTCATTGTCTTTCACCTTCGATACTTTTGAAAATTTCTCTTTACGAGCCGAAAGTCTTATTCGACACCATGCTGTTCAACTCTTCCACCATTTTTTGCACTACCCTGTGGTTTACATACAGGGCCGCCGTCTTAACGGCATTCCTAATGGCCCTGACTGAAGATCCGCCGTGACAGACGATACCCACGCCATTTATACCCAAAAGCGGTGCCCCTCCGTATTCTTCGTAATCCAATTCCCTTTTAAAACGCCTAATTTCTCGACGACCAAAAAGGAATGCCGCACGGCCTAAAAAAGATCGCTTCAACTCCGCCTTCAACATGTTGGTCATTGCTTCCGCCATGCCCTCGACCAGTTTCAGAGCCACATTGCCTACAAAACCATCGCATACGACAATCTGCACGTCCCCGGAAAAAATATCACGGCCCTCGACATTTCCCTTGAAATTCAAACGGCTTTGCTCAAACAACTCATGGGTAAGGCGGACCTGCTCATTCCCCTTGGTGTCCTCTTCACCAATACTCAAAAGGCCTACTTTAGGGTTCTTCATCCCCAGGCAGGAACTGGCAAAGGCATGGCCCATTACTCCGAACTGAAAAAGTTGGGCCGGGCGGCAATCCACATTTGCACCCATGTCTATCAAAACAACATGACTTTTCTCTCCCGGGAAGATACCTGCGATGGCCGGTCTTTCCACACCCTTTAATCGGCCCAAGGTAAGAACACCAGCAGCCAAAGTCGCACCCGAATTCCCGGCGCTTACGACCGCATTCGCATCGCCGTTTTTCACAAGGTCAAAGGCCACACGGATAGAGGCATTTTTTTTCTTACGAACGGCCTTTAAAGGGGATTCGTCCATTTGCACCACTTCTTCACAGTGATGCACGGCTATATGATCCGAGGACACTTGAGAACCAAGCGCCCCTGCAATGAGCTCTTTGTCTCCGACAAGTGCAACATGAATCCCCAATTCAGAAGCAGCCTGAACTGCGCCCTGCACAACCACTTCCGGAGCATTATCCCCTCCCATGGCGTCCACGGCTATCTTCATAAATCAGCTCTCTTCAATCTTGATTATCGTTCTGCCCCTGTATTGCCCGCATTCGGGGCATACACGGTGGGGTAACACGGGCTCTTGGCAATGGGGACAAGTAGTAATCTTAGACAACTTAACGCTGTCATGCGACCGCCGCGAATCCCGCTTTGATTTTGATGTTTTCTTTTTTGGTACAGCCATAATTTCAACCTATCCTTTTTTAAATTTCAGGTTTTTCAGTTCTGAAAAACCTGGGTGGCCCGTCTCTCTCCGGCACTTGCATTTTTCCTTGTTCAAATTGGCACCGCAAGACGTGCACAAACCGGAGCAATCTTCCCGGCAAAGAGATTTTATGGGTAATGAAAAGTAAATTTGCTCTCTAACAACTGCATCCAGATCGATTTCATCTCCCAGAATAAAATCAACCGACATATCTTCTTCCAACAGATCAAGTTCGCTTTTTTCGCTATCAGAGGGAGGAAGGGAAAGGAACAACTTGAAGCCCGTCTTAAAATCATTGTAAAAGGGCTCAAGACACCTGCCACATCTGAGTCTAAGCCGCCCGGACAAACGACCCTCAAGCACGTATTTGCTTCCTGCCCTGGAGATATTAATTTGAACTGTCAGGGGGCTATCAAGCCCTAAAATCTGATCATCTTCCTCGTTGCCCTGCCACCAATCCGGTTCAAGGATAAAATCGAAGTGGCGCGGAGCAGTTAGAATGGTTCTAAGGTCAACAATCATTCTGAGCAAGCCTTATTAAAGAACAATTTAGCCCGATTATCCTTGTGAAAATAAATTGTTAAGTATATAAGACGCTTCTGTTTTGTCAAGGGAATTAATCTGTTCATCATCTACCGCTACCAGCCAAAAACGTCAACTCAATTCAGTCCCCCGCAATCCCGGGCGGGGAAAGTTATCAAAGCTTAATCTGCCTTCGCTCTTACAAGTTGCGCAAGGCAAGTTGCGCGTGAGTTCGCCCCGCTATCCGTGTCGGGCCACGAAAAATACCTCACACGTTCAAAGGTCTAAAGTGTTATGGATTTTTTTCTTGTTGACTCTTACGGTCCTTTCTTATTATAATATTTCAAATAGTTATCCTGGGTATGCCCCGCCACTATGGACTAACGCCGCTGCTTATTGAGCTATTACGTTTTTCCTTTGTAAAGGTGGATATTAGCCGGATTAATCGAAAATGACTTCAAGCTTTTGATTGTTTACCTATGTGGAGATACAGGGAACGGCTCAATTACTATGAAAGAATGCGGAGATCGCTTTATGAGATCTTAAGGGATACCCTTGAACGGCGATTAATGAAGATTTCCCTGATTGACTCGTTTTATAAGTACCAGAAAAACGGGGCCGAGTACAGTTTTCTTGACAAGAGCGAACTCAAACCAAAATCAAAGAAGATGGAGCAGGAATCAGAGTTTTTTAATACCTTTATCGTCATTTTCTGCGAAGAAATCGTCAGCCCGGAATTAAAAAATTACCTCCGTTTTTTTCCGCAAAACAGTGTTATCAAGAAAAACCTGGAGTACCTGCCCGGTTTTACCATTTACAAACGTTTCCATCAAAACCTCAAGCACTTTGAAAGCCCTCGTTTCTTCGAATTTGTTGAAAGCCTGTTAAATGTTGATTATGCCTTGCTTATTCAGCAAGACCCTACAGTCAAAAAGAAAAATCGCTATTCACTGACTAATTTCCACGTCAAAATTGACTGGCCCATAGCGGATGCGGCGGAATATTTAGCCAAATGGCTCAGGTATATCCAAAACAACTTATACGAGAACGGTGACAAGGAGGGTCATATTCTCCAGAACAAGCTGTTTGAGTATTATGGCTGCCACTATAGCGTGGGAGGAAGACGGACGGCAGGGCTCATTGCGGCACAGCTTCTGAGAACCCTGGATTTCATCTCAACGGTATTTGTGTCCAGCTCCGAGTCTCGGGCCATGTATAAATATTCCGAGCGGGGCGTATCAAAATTTTTCTTAATACAATTGACAAAAAAACAGGTCAATGCATTAGCCAACAAGGAGGGTATGGGATCCGATTCATTTATTTCCACATACCTTTATCCTGCGGAAAATTATCACATAGGCATCTCGGAGGCGTCTTACTCCTATACAAAATTTTCAATGCCCCCCGAGGACGGCAAACTCCGGAAACTCACGCCCGCCTACAACTGGCTGAAGCTCAGGGATGAACTTCTGCACCCGAAAGTGGATGCCCTGGACGCAAAACCGATCAATTATAACTGGGCCTATACTACCGAATAATAAATAACGATTGCCAACTTGATTTTAATGCAACCTCGATTCTTAAAAAAAGCACAAAAATCCGGAGCAAAAGCTTTGTTATGGTCACAGATGGATTGTTCCTTTGATTTTTTACGGAAACACATGCTGCCATGAAACTAGTCCTGATTGCGAGCACAGACAGTAAAGAAGCCGAAAAAATAAGTAACACCCTTCCTCAAGATCAAAAAGCCGCCATTATCCAATCTTCCGATCAGCTTGTAAGCCTTTCAAATGGGTCTGCAATTGTAATTGTAGATCATAACTTTTACGAGCAATACGGTCTGGATTTTTTTAAAGACATTTTAAAAAATCCTCACCCGCCGTTTCTAATGCTGGCACCGCCTGACGACATTCAGACGATGGTTGAAATCATGGAAATCGGTATGCACCATATTCCCAAGATCCCTGATTATCAAAAGCTGCTTGGTTTGGCCGTGAATAATGCTCTGGCCCAGATTAATGAACAAGAACAGCTAAAACAAACCATTGTTACCCTCCAAAAGAGTGTAAAGGAACTGGAATCAGCGGAAAGAGAGGAAAAGGCGCCAGTCGAAGGACAATCTTCTTTTGAGACAAAGCCCCATGAAGTCAAGACCAACATTTTAGATGAGATTGTTTTCGTCTTTAAACGCGGAGAGATAGAATTGCCAACGCTGCCTCAAATGAGCATACGGTTCCAGGAAATGGTGAACAAAGGCATTAATCTCCAGGATATCGGTGAGCTGCTCAAGCAGGATACGGCCATCTCTTCCAAGCTGATCAGCGTGTCCAACTCCGTATATTATCGCGGGATAACCGAAAGCAAAAACCTGGGCCAGGCTATCAGCCGCTTAGGGCTCAAGAACGCCAAACGATATGTGGATGCGATTTGCAACCGCTCCCTCTATGCCACCAAAAACAAACGATTTGTAAAGCTATTGGAACGGCTCTGGGAACATTCCCTGGCCTGTGCCTATGCCTCACAAATCCTTGATGAATCCCTGGCCCTTAACCTGCAAGATGACGCCTTTACCATGGGCCTGCTGCATGATATCGGCAGATTGCTCCTGTTTCAGATTATTGGCGATCTGCAGTTAAAAAAGAAATTAGGGGATGAGATTGAAAATGAAGAATTATTAAATACGATCGACGGTCACCACGGTAAGTTCGGCGCGGCCCTGCTCAAAAAGTGGAAGTTTTCAGAAGGTTTTGTTAAAATCGCAGCCTATCACGACAATTCGACGATGGCAGATTCGATTACCAAAGATATGGCAGTCGTTCACTTTGCCAACCTGATGGTAAAATCCCTGGGTTACACGACCAACGGGAGCGAAGGTGACCCGATGCAAGAGATAAACTTGGAAGATACCGAATCCGCCCGTTTTTTGGGGTTGGATGTGTCAATGATCGATGAGTATAAAGACCAGGTGTCCACGTTTATGCAAGATTTAAAAGGGCTTTTTGCATAATTTTTTATTCCGAATTGTTCACCAAGAACCTCAAACAGAAAGCTGCCGTAAAGGTCTCTTCAGGTCAGTCGCCATCCAGCATTCTTACCAGGAACCAGGCATCCAGGATGCGGTTCCATTTTATAATATATACTCGTCCATTATCGGCAAGCACCTTGAAATAGTCATGTTCCGGGCCGTACCAGCGGTCCAGAACCGACTTTACCTCCATTTTCTGCATACCCAGGACAAAATACATGGGCCGCTCGTTTGCCTTGTATCCCGAATAGGCAACTACTTCGATTTTTATGTCTTGCGACTTTTTTTGCATAACACCTACAGTCCTTCGGTGGGTTTCGTTCCTCAACCTACACAACAACTCCTTGTTGTGGATGTCAATAATTTAAAAAGGGAACTACTGCCCCTCAGACCCCACCTGAACCTGAGCCCCGAATTATTTCATATGCAAAGTTAATTTTTCCTGCCTCCAGGTCGTCACATGTGTCTGTCGTGTCTGAATTGCAGAGAAATATAAGTTCCACTTGTTTCCCATTCCTCAGCATGTTAGACTCGGCCCGGCTTTTTAAGAACAAAAATACGGAGGTTATATCCTAAACATGATCCAGAAAAATATCGTGACACGCTTTCCACCCAGCCCGACAGGCTATCTCCACATCGGTGGAGCGAGAACCGCACTGTTTAACTGGCTTTTTGCCAGGCAAACAGGAGGAAAATTCATACTCCGGATCGAAGATACGGACAAGGTGAGATCCACTGATGAGGCTACCCGGGCAATCATTGATTCCATGGAATGGCTTGGATTGGACTGGGACGAAGGACCTTATTTTCAATCACAGCGTTATGATATCTACAATGACGCCATTGAACGTCTTCTTTCAACCGGGCAGGCTTATCACTGTCATTGTTCATCCGAGGACCTTGAAAAAAGGCGAAAATCGGCCATGGCCAAAGGAGAAAAACCCAAGTATGACGGAAAATGCAGGGAACTGGGGCTCGGTCCCGCACCGGGCTCGGTGGTCAGGCTGAAGACAACGCAAACAGGGACAACACCATTCAATGATCTGATCAAAGGGTCTATCCGATTTAACAATGAGGAACTGGACGACCTTATACTGAAGCGTTCGGACGGAAGCCCCACATACCATATGGCCGTTGTTGCCGACGACATAAGTCTGGGCATCACATATGTAATAAGGGGAGACGACCACGTCAATAACACGCCGCGACAGATACAGATATATCAGGCATTGGGGGAACCCGTCCCCCAATATGCCCATGTTCCGTTGATTTTGGGAACGGATAAGGCAAGGCTGAGTAAAAGACATGGCGCCCTGTCGGTCCTTGCCTACAAGGATATGGGCTACCTTCCCCACGCCATGCTCAACGCGCTGGCAAGATTAGGATGGTCTTACGGAGACCAGGAAAAATTCACAAAACAAGAACTCATCGAAAAATTTTCGCTTGAAAATGTGGGAAAATCAGCAGGCG
>JAIOSR010000365.1 GCA_021107495.1 Desulfobacterales bacterium
AGTCGGCTTCCGACAGGCGGGACAGCCAAACATAATAGGAGCTATCATCGAAGGGGCTGTCCTGGGCCGAATTGTAAAGAAGGCCGCCGTGATTCGAGCCACAGCAAGGTTATGCGGCTCTTTGAAAAGAGTTCCGCATGCCTCGACGGACGCCCCGGTAGTTATTTAAGAGACCTCCGCATAAATTCGAGGTCTCCCAAATATTGAGCAGATCACTCTCCCGGGTAAAATGTCTTTACCACTTCCTCAAGCTCCAACTCTTTTAAGTGTTCAATATCAGTCTTTCCGGTATTCAAATCCCAGTGCATGGCCTCATAATAGGACCTTGCCAGCATATCGAAATCCAGGGTGACTTTACGGGCCGGCCCCTTGGGCAAAGGCGGATCGCCATACAGGCGTTTATGGGGCCGGAAGTCCCTTATGGGATTTATGCCTTCTCGAATGTTAAAGGCATGCCTCAGATGGTGTACCCGTTCGGCAATGACCAGATAGTCATCATTTGAAAGATCCCATCCCGTGGCCGCGTTCATCCATTCGCAAATGGGGATATCGCCGCCGATCTGCGTACCGAAGAGGCAGACCCCGGCGCAGTCAAGAAGCGTCTTGTAGAGACTGTTGACTGCAATACCCTCTCCTTTGTTATCGTATCTGTATCGTTCTTTCCGGGTCGAAAGGGCGGGTATCTTTTTGGCGCGAGAAAATTTCTTTTCAATGTGCTGCAAGTCGAGGAATTGATATGAGGAGATTGTATGGCGGCCCGGTGTGGGCTCACAGCAGTAAGAAAAGATAAACCCTGGATCAAACCTGGGATCGTGCATGGCGGCTTCCACCCCGCCGCAGTGAACGGCAAAAGCCTTCGAGCCCTGACCGATCCTTTCCGCGGCCCGCTTCACGCCGTCGGCCAAGATATCTCCAAGCCCTTTCCGGTTTATAATCATCTCGGTAAGTTTAATAATGGCATCGGCCTTACCCCAGCGCAGTTCAAGCCCGTCCGTATCTTTCAGGGTCAGGATGCCGTTTTCAAAGCATTCTATGGCAAAGGCAACGGTCCCTCCGCAGGAAATGGAATCCATTCCGGCACGGTTTACGAGATCATTCAACCTGAATATGGAATAAAGATCGTCATTTAAGAGCAGGCTGCCGAATGCGCAGATGGTTTCATATTCGGGCTTGTGCATCTCTTCTATAATGTTGGGGCCCTCGGTAATTTGCATAATTCCCCCGCAGCGGATCGGGCAGGAGTGGCAGCCGTATTTTTTTTCCTGGTATTTAAGGACCGATTCGGCCCCGATTTTCTGAGATTGCTTCAGCGGGAAGTCCCTGTAACCGATACCTCCCCAGTTTTTTATGGGGCTGTCACCGGATTCCGCACTCAAGGCCGTCAAAGAGGGCGTGCCGAACTTGCTCAAAATCAGGCGCCATAGATCCGCCGGTTGGCGCGGGTATACCAGCCCGATCCTTGTAAGTCTTCCGGTCAGGCCAAGGACCCCGTCCCCTAAAGACCCCTCCATAAACTTGAATCGATCAATTCTTTTTCGAAATGCCTTTCTAAGCTCGCCTATTTTTTCACTGTCAACCACACCCACCTTTTTCCTGCCCGCCGCTACAACCGCCTTGAGCCTTTTTGAGCCCATGACCGCGCCGAGCCCGCCCCTGGCCGCTATTCTTCCCCGGTCATTTACTATTCCCGCCATATAACTGAGCCGTTCCCCCGCAGGGCCGATACAGGCGACCTGGGCCCTTCGGCCGTGCTCTTGCTTGAGTCTTATTTCGGTCTCAATAGCGTCCCTGCCCCATAGGTCTGACGCATCCCTGAGTTCCGCAGACTGATCTGTCAGATATAGATATACGGGATCATGACTTACCCCATAGAAAAACACGGCATCCAATCCACACCTTTTCAGAGAAGGGGAAAAGTAACCGCCGCAGTTGGCGTCTCCCCAGCCTCCCGAGGCCGGTGATTTACTCACCACAGTGAACCGGCCGCTAAAAAGAGAACCGGTTTCCGTTAGTATGCCATTGGTAAAACCAAGGATGTTCTCAGGTCCCAGGGGATCAATTCCCGGTTTTATATTGTCCCAGAGTATCTTGGCGCCAAGACCGACACCGCTCAGGTACTTCCGGTAAAAGGCATCATTCAATTCCCGGGAGGAAATCGTGCCGGTACTCAAGTCTACATTCAGGATTTTACCGCAATATCCTTTTCCGGTCTTATGATCCTTGTCCGTCATCTGTTATCCTCCTCAGGTGGGAATTTTGTTGCCAATGAGGGCTGTAATTCGATTTTTATTGTCAATTGCTGCTTTTTAGGCTTAAATAAATCAAGTCCGGTTATTAGCAAAGCGTTCTATTCCGCATTCAACGATAATAACAGTATCATAGCTGCTGGTAAAATGCTTTTTTGATTTGTGATTCAGGGAGGGTATTATGCATTTTGTGGGAGAGCGTTCATCACATAGGCATTTGTTTCGTTTGAACGTCATTATTGCCTTCTTCTTTATTGTTCCGGTTTTTTTGGGGGGAGCCTGTTCAAAAGAAGAACCGGAAGAAGTCAAAGCCCCAAAAATCTTTGTACGTATAAAGAAACCGGTGCAAAAACCGACCATAGCTCTGCCAACCAGAGAAGAAGCAAAAAAGGGACCCGAGAAAGTGGTGTCTCCGGCAAAAAAGCTCCCTGCGCCTGAAAAAAAGCAACCAGCCCCGCCACCGAGGGTGAAACAGCCCAAAAAGAAGGTGGAAAAGAAAAAAATGGATGGCTATTACAGTGTCCAAAAAGAGGATACGCTTTTCAAGATCGCGGGACGAAAGGATGTTTATGACGACCCGTTAAAATGGCCCAGCCTTTTTCGTCTCAACATGAAAAAGCTTGGCACCATGAAAATATCGGAAAATTTTCAGGACAAAGAAATCCCTGAAGGGCTTGACCTAAGATTTGTGACATCGCAGGAAGCCGCGCGAAACCTTGTCAAATTGGGGGGAAATTTTTGGGTAGTTAATGTGTTTTCTTCACAAACCTCGAAAAAAATCGTTCCTGCAGCGCTCAAGCTTATGAAAAACGGCTACCCTGTATACATTACAACCGTCACGATAAAGGGAAAGGAATGGATGAGACTACGGACCGGATTTTTCAAAAATCGATCAGAGGCAACTGCGGTTGCCAAAAAGATCAAATCAGTTTTCAAAGAAGATGACGCCTGGGTCACTAAAACGGGAAAGATGGAGAGAGGGAGGTTTGGGGGGTATTGAGGGATAAGATAAAGACGCAAGGCATAAGGCGCAGGGCGCAAGGATAGGAGGCTGTCCGAGAATAGGCAAAAGGGTAAAGATGAAAGACAAAAAGATCATTGTTGGGATAACAGGCGGCATTGCCGCCTACAAAGCGGCAGAGCTTGTCAGGCTTCTTGTAAAGGCGGGTGCACAAGTAAGGGTGGCAATGACGGCTAATGCTGTTCGATTTGTGACACCCCTCACTTTTGAGGCGCTGTCCGGACACCGCGTGATTCGGGATATGTGGGGACAGGAAGAGACGACCATAGATCATATTACCTGGGGGCAGGAATCGGATTTGATTATCATTGCCCCGGCCACGGCCAATATTATTGCTAAAATGGCCCATGGCATTGCAGATGATTTCCTTTCCACCATGGTCGTCGCCGCCACGGCTAAGATACTGGTTTGCCCCTCCATGAATGACCGAATGTTAATAAACCCCGCTGTTCAGAATAATCTCAGGATACTCAATGAGAGAAATTTTGCGGTCATGGTACCAGGGGAAGGACAATTGGCCTGTCGCAGCGAAGGTCCGGGCCGGCTGCCCGAGCCACAGGAGATTGTGGAACACGCATGGACCCTGCTTTCCCCTCAGGATCTTTCAGGACAAAAGGTCCTTATCACGGCAGGGCCGACCATAGAACCGATTGACCCTGTTCGATATATTTCTAACAGGTCCAGCGGAAGGATGGGTTTTGCCTTGGCCAAGGCCGCCAGGCGAAGGGGGGCATCCGTGACCCTTGTAAGCGGGCCTGTATCCCTGATGCCGCCGAATGGAGTTACATTCATTCCGGTAAAAACGGCAGATGAAATGAAAAATGCGGTCATGGAGAACCGGTCCGGCTGTAATATCGTTATCAAGGCGGCGGCAGTTTCCGACTACAGGCCAAAAGACAGGGCTCAACAAAAAATCAAGAAGGGCCCGGATTCCCTGACACTCGACTTACTGAAAAACCCTGATATCTTATCGGAATTAGGGGACACAAAGAAACAATCACCTTGTGTATTGGTGGGGTTTGCCGCGGAAACAGAAGATCTGCTGGCCAATGCCGAGGCAAAACTCAAGGCCAAAAACCTGGATATGATTGTGGCAAACGATGTCTCAAGAAATGATGCCGGATTTGAAACAGATACCAATATCGTCAAAATGATTTTCCCTGACGGGCATGTGGAAGATTCCACGTTAATGACAAAGGATGAGGTGGCGGATCTGATCTTGGACAGGATTAAGTCTTTAAAATAGCCGCAAAAAGGCACAAAATACGCAAAAAAAATAGCTCGTATCTGCTCACCATTTAGAGTAGACCGCATTTGACTTTTTTCGGAGCCGCAAGGCCGCGTACCACAAAATTGCGGACCAATTTATAACTTGTGCCCTTCCACAAATCAAATTTGGGCACTAAGTTGTGTCCAATTCGGAAATGAGCGATTTTTAGCAAGATCAAGAAAATCAAAGGGTTGGGCGGAGGCGTACATTTAGTACGCCGTACAACCAACCCTGCCGATTGACGCCGAGATTGCGGAAAAGGGCCATTTCTGGATGGACACTGACTTGAATATGGAAACGGAAATTAAGGACATCCTTGGTCAACTGAAAAATATGATAGAGGTCAGCCGGGACATGGGTCTGGAACCCCCGCCCATTCCAAAGGGGGCACTGCACGAATTAAATGCAGAAGCACCTGAAAGCCCTGTCAAGCCCGTCAGGCAGGATCACCCGGATTCCCTTGAAGCTCTGCGGGCCCATATAGGCGATTGTCGACGATGCAAACTCCACGAGGGCCGAAAAAATTTAGTTTTCGGAGAGGGGTCTCCAAGGGCCAGGCTTGTTTTTGTTGGCGAGGGCCCGGGCAGGGATGAGGACCGGGTAGGAAGGCCTTTTGTTGGTGCGGCGGGCGAACTGTTGACTGATATCATCGAAAAGGGAATGAAATTAACCAGGGAGGAGGTATACATCTGCAACATAGTCAAATGCCATCCGCCCGGGAATCGAGACCCCGAAAGAGACGAGATAGAGGCATGTCTCCCCTTTCTGAAACGGCAAATCAGTATTGTTCAACCGGAGGTTATCTGTACCCTTGGCAGGATAGCCAGTCAGGAGCTCCTTGAAAAAAGCATCAAAATAACGCAGGATAGAGGTCAATGGCATTCATTTATGGGTATTCCGGTAATGCCTACCTATCACCCGGCCTATATCAAAAGGAGTAAGGCCCGGGAGCGGGAGCTGAAAGGCCATGTATGGGAGGATATCAAAAAAATCATGAAACGTCTGGGCCTGGAGGTCAAAAAAAGATGACAAAATATCGGGCTGTTGCCCTGTTCTATTTTGTTCTCATGGGCATTTGTTTTTTGGGTTTATTCGTTCTTGTAACACCTCAAGGTGCCCTGGCCGGCAACGAAGTCCTGATTATAGAGCTCGAAGGCTCCATTAATCCCGGCACTGCCATGTATGTGGAAAGGGGCCTCAAGGAGGCCGACAAAAGGGATGCCGCACTTTCCATTATTCGAATTGATACCCCAGGGGGCCTGGGTTCTTCCATGCGCACCATTATCAAGGCCATATTGAACTCGCCTGTCCCTGTGGTTGTGTATGTGGGGCCAAAGGGTGCCGGAGCCGCGTCTGCAGGAGTAATGATCACGGTTGCAGGCCATATCGCTGCCATGGCGCCCAACACAAACATCGGGGCAGCCCATCCGGTGACCGCAGGCGGCAAGGACATTGATAAAACAATGTCCGAAAAAGTTGTAAACGATATGGCATCCTACGGCAGGGGAATTGCAGAAAACAAAGGAAGAAACGGAGAATGGGTAGAAAAGGCAATCCGTGAAAGCGTATCCATAACAGCGGAAGAAGCAGTCGAAAATAATGTGGTTGATTTAGTCGCAAAGGACATAGACGAATTGCTTCGGGTCCTGGATGGGAGAGAAGTTGATCTCCCCGAAGGCAAGATTACGCTCAAAACCGCGGACCTGAAAAAAACATATTTCCGACCCGGATTCCGAGACCGGGTCCTTAAGACCATCAGCGACCCGAACATTGCCTATATTCTCATGATGATCGGATTAGCCGGGCTCTATTTTGAGCTGTCCCATCCGGGGGCCATCTTTCCCGGTGTGATAGGGGCCATATCCCTTATTCTTGCCTTTTTTTCCTTTCAGACCCTTCTGGTCAATTACGCGGGGCTCCTGCTGATTTTATTAGCCATCATATTTTTTATTGCCGAGGTAAAGGTGACAAGCTATGGTGTCCTGTCCATAGGCGGATTGATTTCCATGACAATAGGTTCTATTATGCTGTTCGAGGACGTGGGGGTCTCCTTGAAACTGATGCTGCCGACAATCCTGTTAATAGGCGGTTTCTTTGTTGTTGTGGCGAGCCTGGCATTCAGGGCCTACAGTGCCAAACCCAAGAGCGGCTCAGAAGGTCTTTTGGGAGAAACAGGTGTAGTAAAAGAGTTGATCGATCCCGAAGGCCTCATTTTTGTGCACGGCGAGTACTGGCGGGCAAGGGCTAAGATAAAGCTGGAGCCGGGTGATGACGTGGAGGTCGAGGGAATTGAAGGACTGATTTTGAAAGTCAAGAAAGCTACTAACCGAGAATTTTAATAAAAGGGGGAATGAACATGTCAATGTTCTGGATCTTGGCAATAGTGCTGGTTGTCTTTTTCTTAGCATCAGCCATCAAAATTTTGAAGGAGTATGAGCGCGGTGTCATCTTTCGTCTTGGCCGCGTTATTAAGACCAAAGGTCCGGGGTTGATTATTCTTATCCCTGTTATTGATAAGATGGTCAAGGTAAGCCTGCGTCTCGTGGCCATGGACGTTCCTTCCCAGGATGTAATCACAAGGGATAACGTATCCGTGAAGGTAAATGCCGTTATCTATTTCCGGGTCATGGATCCCACCAATGCCACCATTGAAGTTGAGAATTTCCTGTTTGCCACATCGCAACTTGCCCAGACCACCCTTAGAAGTGTTTGCGGCCAGGTGGAATTAGATGATCTTCTGGCGGAAAGGGAAAAGATCAATACCCAGTTGCAGGCCA
>JAIOSR010000383.1 GCA_021107495.1 Desulfobacterales bacterium
CTGAAAATCCGTAATGGTATGTTCGGTAATCTTAGGTAGTCCCATCCGGTCCATGACACGTTTTAGTTTTTCCCCGGTTATATGTGCCAGGTATACCTTGCCCGGCGCGGTCGCGTGAAAATAGGGATAAGCGCTGCCGATTCTTGAAAAGAGTCTTACGGCCTCCGGACGTTCGACCTGCTCGATCAAGATAAGCTGATCCTTTACCCGGGCCGACAATTCAGCGGTTTCACCGGTCAATTCCATCAATTTTTTTAAATATCCCCTGGCCTGGGACCGGAAACCCATCCGGCTCATGAAGACATTGCCCAGGTAGAGGAATTTAAACCCGAGCCTGTATGTCTTTTTGTCCTCATCAAAAAATAGATATCCGTTTTCCCTGAGAACGCCAAGTATCCGCCAGAGGGAAGGCGTAGGGATGCTCAGCCTTTCGGCAATGAATTTAAGGCTCAGTTCGGGTTCTTCCTCTGCCAGTAATTCAAGGACTTTTAGTCCCCTGGCTAAAGCCGGAACATTTTTATTTGGGTTAGCGTTTTTCATATTTGAAATTAATTTTTCATATAAGATAAATTGAAATGGCAACCATGTCAACCTTTTTCCATTGAAGTCATTTTTTTGGCATTGACAATGCCGGATGCTTTTTCTACCTTTCTGAGGAGACTTATAATTCAAAACAGGTTCAAAAATATTCACATTTTTAAAATGCAAATCATTGCCGACAATATACAGATCACAAATCCAATGATCGCACAGGCCCTGAATGAAATGAATCCTTTGCCTGTTCAGGACCTGGCAAAAAAATGTGAAGCAGCGGACGCCGACATTATTGATATCAACCCCGGGCCCCTCACGCGGGACGGGGAAGAAAAAATGACCTTTCTTGTGGAGGCTGTTCAGCAGGTCTGCAACCTCCCACTCTCCCTGGATACATCCAACCCTTCGGCCATGGCAGCCGGCCTTAAGGCGTGCAGGGAAAGACCGATCATTAACGGATTTTCCTTAGAGACTGCAAAGATTGAAAAGATTCTTCCCCTTGCCACGGAGTTCGAGTGCGATATCACAGGCTTTCTCCTCTACCCAAACGGGATGGTGCCGGGCAATGATGAAGAACGCCTCAACCTGGCAGTTCAGCTTTTTGAGGCATTCAATGAAAAGCGGATTGAACCCCAAAGGCTGATTATCGATCCGGTACTTGTCCCACTCATGTGGGAGGATGGGTCAAGGCAGGCAATGGAACTCCTGACCGTTATCAGGATGCTCCAGGATCTCCTGGGCTTTCCGGTGAAGACCATCGTGGGTCTGTCCAACCTGACAAGCGGCAAGGGCCCGAAAGAAAAGAAACTCCTGTTGGAGGAAGTCTATCTTTCAATGCTTGCCTCGGCCGGGCTCGATATGGTTCTGATGAACATCTTCAACAAAAAAACGGTCTCCGCGGCTAAGGCATGCGATTCAATTACCCGTCAGGGAACCTTTTCCTGGGAGGAGGTGCCGTAAGGCATTCCGGAGTTCAGGCAATTCACGGTTCAGTACTTCGGTTTTTCTTGCCATGTGACGGGATTTGATACATTCTATTTATTTCAGAGCGAGGAGGGAAATAGTGGTCTTAAAAGGGAAAGAGATTGAAGATCTGGGGCAGTTTGCAATAGAGGTGATCCGTGGTTCTGGTGAGAAGGCATTGTCCTTTTATGGTAAAGGCAGACGCCAGATCAAGTTTGACGAAGGCCTGGTCACGGAGGCCGAAATCCAGCTAACGGAGTTTTTTCAGGATCAACTTCAGGCCCATTTTCCGGAACACCAGGTCTTTAAGAACAACCAGGAGGAGCATGAATACACCCATGAGGGGAAAAAATCCGTTTGGATATATGACCCATTGGACGGTGTAGCCAACTTCCAGGCGGGTATCCCCATCTGGGGTATGTCTCTGGCGCTTATTGAGAATTTCTGGCCGGTTTTCGGGGTCTTTTATATGCCGGCGACCGGCGATCTTTTTCAGGCACAGGCAGGACAAAAGGCGTTCCGCGGTAAAGAGGAAATCAGGATTTCGGCCCAGGACAATATTAATGATGAGAGTCTTCTCCTAACCTACTCCCGATTTCACCAGCACTACCGTTCCACATTTCCCGGAAAAATTCGAGGCCTCGGATGCGCTTCCGCCCACATATGCTATGTTGCCATGGGCCGTGCAGAGGGCGCCGTCATTGCCAACGAGTCTTATCCGGGGCTTGCTGCAGCAGGTATCATTATAGAGGCGGCAGGAGGAAAGATCTCCAAGATGGACGGGACCGGTTTTTTTCTAAATGAATACCTTGATGGCGCGAAAATTGATGAACACCTCCTGGTCTCGGCCCCTGATACATGCGCACAGATTCGTGAACATCTGCACAGGATACCTTAGCGCAATAAGTTCGGCTATACGACCCGACCTGGTTCCTAAGTGTTTACCCTATAGTTGCATAAATAATACGGCAAATTGGGTTTAAAGACTGGTATCATAGCTTTTTTCAACTTTTTTGGATAGGTTGTTGGAATACACTCCAGGTGACATCCTGAGAACAACGAAAAACCGCCATGTTATTTACCCTATGGGAAAGCCGAGGATGCCACATCTCCTGTGTTGTCAAGGGTTCGAGGTAAAGTACTACAGCTTCACCCTCGGCGCCTTAGATCTCCAGCATCTTCGACTTTTGCAACGTTAGGGTTTACATTGAAAAGATACAGAGACTTTAACAGCTATCTGAGAGAAATATTCGGGGAACGGGTTCAAAAGCTTACCTTGGATGCGGGCTTAGAATGCCCGAACCGGGATGGAACAGTTTCGAACGCGGGCTGTATTTTCTGTGATTCCCGCGGTTCGGGAACAGGGGCCCTGATCAATGACGGACTTTCCATTGACGAACAGATTGTCCGGGCCCAAAGCTATATGCAAAAACGCTACAAGGCAAAAAAGTACATTGCCTACTTTCAATCCTTTACAAATACCTATGCCCCGGTTCCCAAGCTTAAAGCACTTTATGATCAGGCGCTGGCCTTCAAGAACATGGTCGGCCTATCCATTGCCACAAGGCCTGATTGTATAGATGAGGATATCTTAAAATTAGTTAGTTCCTACAAAAAAAACCATCTCGTCTGGATCGAATACGGCCTGCAGTCCGCCCATGACATGACCCTCAAACGAATCAACCGCGGCCATGATGCGGCCTGTTTTGAACAAAGCGTCCGCATGACCGATGAATACGGAATAAACATATGTGCCCACATTATTTTAGGTCTGCCCGGCGAAGACAGGGAGATGATGCTGCAAACGGCCCGCTTTCTGTCAAACCTCCCTGTACATGGGATAAAGATCCATCTTTTGTATGTTGTTAAGGGAACCCCTCTTTCGGCGCTTTACGAAAAGGGTGAATTCTCATGTCTTGAACAAAAAGAGTACGCGGCCCTGGTAGTGGACTTTCTGGAACTCCTTCCTCCCGACATGGTAGTTCAGAGGTTGACAGGGGACCCGGTAAAATCAGAATTAAAGGCTCCTTCCTGGGCCCTGGAAAAATCTGAAAATCTCAGGCTCATCAATGAGTCTTTGGAAAGGAGAGACACATGGCAGGGACGGCTGTACCGAAACGCTACTGCTGGGAAATGAAAATAGACGACCTGCCACTGATTTTCCCGTGACATAGGGTCGTGGCCGCCGGGGGTCTGGGAGGTTTCAGGAGTGGGTTGGCGTTAAAGAGATATTTGGTTGATCGGGAAAAACAGTAGCTTCCTGGCCCTGAACGACGGGGCAGGAGGGCTTTTCTTCCGTTCCGGGCCTCCCGGGCTGGTCTTTTCAGCGACTTATCTGCGGGGGAGTCTTGCTCCCTCCGCATTCTCGACTTCGTCGAGCTGCGGTTTCCCCCACTGCTAAGTAGCGAAAAGACGGCGCCCTCCCGGCAGTCACGTCAGAAAAACCCTCCTGTCCCTTTGAGCAGTGGGTTGGCGGTCAAGAGATATTTGCTTGATCGGGAAAAACAGTAGATTTCTGGCGCTTACCGGCGGTGCAGGAGGCGCCCCAGTTAAATAGAACTACAGAGACATTTAACGGGGTAAAGAGGACGGAAGGCAGCCGCCTACGCTCTGGGGAGCTATGGCGCGCCAGGGAAGACGGAGTACAGGTGACCAAAATTCAAAAGTACAAACAGGAAAAAGATGAACGTCGAACATCGAACGTCCAACATCGAACGTCGAATGTGGGTGTCGCTTCGCTCAGTTTTTTAAAAAAATTGAAACGCCGAAGGCGTACCATAATTCAAGGTTGGAAGTTCAATGTTCGATGTTGGATGTTCATTTTTTAGACCAGTTTTGGTCATTGAATCTTGGAATTTTCTGACCCCGTTCTCCGAGCCGTAGTTCCTGAAAACTACTTCTGCACTTGCGGTCCCCCTAATTTCTTGTAGATAAGCTGTTCTAATGCTATTTCATACTCCCTGGAACCGGGAGTAAGGGATTTATCTGCCTCCAGTTGGGCCGTTATTTCCTCTTCCGCCCTCTCAAAGTTTATGTTGATCTGGCTGAAGACCTCATTCACAAAATGGTATATTTCAAGATCAGTACCATAAA
>JAIOSR010000221.1 GCA_021107495.1 Desulfobacterales bacterium
TCTTAATCTGTTCCAGGTCCCTCCTGTTTTCCGGCTTGTTTTCCACTAAATGGAGGATATCCTCCAATTCGGACCAGTAACCCCTTTCTTCTGTAATGAAATTTTTCAGGTCAATGATCATTTTTGCCTTTTTACGACACCATCAATTTTGGATTTTGGTCATTGTGATTTGATCTTTGGTTATACCTTAGCCCGTTGCAAGGGCGAGGCATTTTTCAAGGCGATATCTAAACCTGTCGCAGAAACGTGTCCGATTTTCAGGTTTCTGCTAAAATTTGCCCTAAACACCATGCAGTAAGCTGGAACGAACCCTGAAAATTAGGCCACTGCAAAAGGTTATAGCTAATGCGCTTTGAGATATCGCCTTGAAAAACACCTCACCCTTGCAGTGGAGTTGCAATATTACTCGGTTTGTCAACGTGCTAAAATGTTACGATATCTGTAATTTCAAATAATCTTCAATCTTCAATCTTCAATCTTCAATATACAATCTACAATATCTGTCTCTGTTTAATACTGAGATACTGGGAAACCAGTTGTGCGCACATCTTTTCATTATCAAGCAACGAAAACCCGATGCCGCCCCTCTCCAGAATTTTACCCGTTTCATTGAGACTCTGCCACAAAAAATGCCCGCCCAGGTGCGCGTAAAGGTCATCGACGGATGCAATGGACGAAGAAGAAAAAAGGGTCTTTACGCCTGCCGGTTTCAGTACATTGACCAGAACAAGGTGCCGCCTGCTGATCAATTTGATGTTGCGCACAAAACTCTCGGCCATGACGGGGTCGTCTAAATTTGTCAAAAATACTAACAGTGCCCTTCGCCTGATACGCGTGCCTATAAATGTAAAAAGTTCGGAGAAATCCGGGGTCACGCGCTGCGGCTTGAGGGTGTAAAGCGCATCCCGGCAGGCGTTATAGTGGGCCTTGCCGCTTTTTGCACTTAAAAATTTTCGCACCCTGTCGTCAAAGGTGAGCATGCCGAACAGGTCTCCCTGGCGTTCGGCTGCCAGATCCATGATCAAGGAAGCTGTAACAAAGCGCTCTAAGATCGTGGTCGGAAAGGAAGCCCCGTTTTCGCTACCGGCCCTTCGGCAGCTCAACCGGGACGAATCTATAATGACATATATTTTTTGGGTGCGTTCGATCTGGTAGACCTTTGTAATGGGATGTCCCCGCCTTGCCGTTGCCTTCCAGTGAATGTCTTCATAACTATCCCCGGGAGAGTACTCCCTTAAATGTTCAAAGTCCCTCCCCTTGCCCACCTGCCGCTGAGTATGAATGCCGAGCCCTTGGTTCATGAAAAGGGCCGCTAAGTACTTTTGTTCATGGAAGAGTGCGGGATAGGCTCTAATCTCTGAAGATGCGGGCGCTGTTTTGCGCATGGCCCAGAAACCCAATGGCGAAGATGATTCCATGTAGCATTTATCCAGTAGATGTCGCCCCGAATCGATTGCCGTTAAAGGCCACTTAAGAGACGAATCCGGGCATTTCTCAGGCAATTTGGCTGACATCTCCCGGTTAGGTGAGTAAACCCCCGGGGGAAATGCCAGCCCGAGTCTTAGACGCCCGTTTTTTATCCGGTCATTATGGATGCGGAGCGTCAGCTCTCCTTCACGACCCTTGGACAGACGCACTACTTCGGGAAGTTCCACACTGACTCCGTCGAGGCTACCAAAGGCCAGAAACCCGTCTATTGCCGCCAATATCACAAATGCGGCCATCAGCCCTGCCGACAGTATGGCAGTGGAGGGCGCGGCCGTCAAAAGGACGGAAAAGGGCAGAAAAATGAGGCCTACCCAAAAAAGCAATCTGGATTTAGGAACAATCATCGCGGTACTGCTATGCCCTCTAAGATTTCCCGAATAACTTCAACAATACTAAGCCCTTCGATCTCATATTCCGGCCTCAGAATCAGTCGGTGTTCCAACACCGGCACGGTCATGGACTTAATGTCATCCGGCGTGATAAAATCGCGTCCCTCGATGGCGGCAAGTGCGCGGCTGGCCAAAAGCAGGGACTGGGTTGCGCGCGGCCCGGCACCTACCAACACGCTCTGGTGCTTGCGCGTCTGTCTGACAATATCAACGATATAGCCGATCAAGTCCTCCTGAACCCTTAGCCCCATCAATTGGTTTCGCAATTCAGTAAGTACTTCGGGCGTAATAACAGTCTTCACAGAGTCGCCGGCTAATATTTCTTCCGGAGATTCTTTGCCTAACATTCGCCGGGCCAGGGTCAGTTCCTCGTCTCGATCCGGAGTGTCCATGGTAATCTTAAGCATAAAACGATCTTTTTGTGCTTCAGGCAAAGGATATGTGCCTTCGTATTCAATGGGATTCTGGGTTGCAAATACCGTGAAGTTGGGTGACAGTTCATGGGTTCTTCGGTCAATGGTGACCAACCTTTCCTGCATGGCCTGGAGCAGAGCGGATTGAGTCTTGGCGGGTGCCCGGTTGATTTCATCCGCTAATAAAAACGTGGTGAAAACCGGTCCCTTGACCAGGGAAAACAGGTTCCTTTGCAGGTTAAAGACATGTGTGCCGGTAATGTCGGTGGGCATCAGGTCCGGAGTGAATTGAATTCGCGCAAAATCACATCCCAAAACATGCGCAAGGGTCCTGACGAGCAAGGTCTTGGCCACGCCCGGTACACCTTCTATCAGTGCATGGTTTCCCGTAAAGATTGCGATCAGTGCCTTGTCCACTACCTCATCCTGCCCGATAATAACCCTGGCAATTTCCTGTTTTGCACGGACTAAGACCTTTTTCAGAATTTCCGCCTTATCTTCCATGATCCGTTCTCCTCCGACAATATCCTGTAAATGGTTTGATATACTTTAACAGGATCGCCCTGTTTTGAAGACCCTGAGCCTTTCTTTTCAAGCACGGCCTTTATCTTATCCAGTTGTCCGGTGTCAGTCATTTTTCCGGAGACAAGGGCCTTTTCCCATTCCCTGAAATATACCCCAAGAATTTTCCGCGACGAAATATTGCGTCTCAGAAGGCTGATCATTCCTTCGTTGTAGCCTTTGTCAAAAACAAAATCATTCCCTTCTGTTGACGGACCGTCATCACGGGGCGGGACAAAATATGTTGAATTTTTCCAGACAAAAAGGACTGCAAGCAGGATGAGAACGAAAAAAGGCCAGTGAAGACGATACTTGCGTGCAAGGGTGACAATGCCCTGTCTCTCTTTAATCCCGAAGTGTGCCTCGTCAAAAATCACACCTGAATTTTTTCCTATAAGCCATGAAAGAAGTTTAGGGTGGCGTTCTTCTCGCAGTGCCTCGTTACTGAAAAGGTAGGAATCGGCACAAAGGACAATGGAACCCATTCCGAACCGCCTCTCAATTATGACCGGAAGGTCATTACGACCGTAAATTACCCGCCATGGTTCCCGGAGTTCATGGAAATAGAGAGCAGTATGCCAGGAAATGGAATAGGGTAGGGCCTCGGTGTTCGACGTGTAAACTCTTTTCGCGTCCTTTAGAAAATTACTCTTATCATCGTAGCGAATACCCACTCCCCAATGGTCTTTCATAAAAACGGACTTATCGAAAAAATTTGGAAGAGGAATGTCTTTTCCTTTTTGATGTTTTTTGCTTGAATCATTTGAACCGGACGATGTCTGTTTGTCTTTTGAAGTAGATTTTTGTTCCCGCGTCTTTACATCTTCCCGTGATTTTCCTGAAAAACGACCTGTTTTTTTGAGTCGGGGTTTTTTCTTTACTGGGAAAAAAGAGATGACCAGACGCCCGCCGGAGAGCACAAACCGGTCAAACGCCTTGGAAAGGTCCGGCCGGATACTGCCCGTTTGAAATGCACGTGCCCCTAAATAAAAGAGTGTAGTGTCCCGGCCCGAATGTGCCTCAGACAGGGGACTGTAGTTTCGTTTGACCGAGACGGATTTCAAATTTTCAAGGCTGTCACAAAAGGCCCTGGTTCCCAATGGATCAGAACGAAGGGACGAATAGGGGGGATAGACGTCTCCGGCCTCAAATCTGAGGACAAACAACCGAAACACACCGGCTATGAAGACGGCCACAATAAGAAAAAGAAAAACAAAGGTGGCTTTTTTATTGATTAACAAAGATAACCTCGTAAAAAATCGCTCTGCGCCTTTTTACTCGGCGGAGGAGGGCTATCCCTCCCCCGCCATTTGAAGTGAATTCAAATGGTTCCACTCCCACCCTCCCGCTGTGCGGGATTGATGAACTCCTTATTAGGAGGCCATCAACTCCATTATCCTTTCTTGATTCCCTGAAAAGACTTCCAGGTCTTCGTTTGTTACCTTGTGCATCCCATACCAGGATCTGTCAAAAACGTTCACATTTTCGGAAAAAACCGCTAAAATACCTTCCCTTTCATGGCCGCGTCTCCCAAGTTCCCTCTTGTAATCACGGTTGGATTTATATTTGGCAATGGTGATCATTTCATTTTCAGCTAAGTGTGAAAGGATGGACAGGTAAAGCGCCCTCAGGGCCAGCCGGAACTCACCCCTGTCCATTAATTCCTTAGCCATAACTCTCCATTGATCCGCAGGAAGCTCGTCGGCCTTTACATGATCGTCTGTCAGATCGGGCACGGCAGGGATTGCTTCGCTGGTGGTTGCCGATTGTAGTTCCCTGCGCCTCTTTAACGTTCGCCAGAGAAAGACGCCTAAAACAGAGAGCAGGACCACAAGAAGAACCCAAAGCAAACCGCGAACCGAAGTTGCCCAGCCCTTGCCCGGCCCTTCCCTGCTTTTGTCAGTTCCGGGAAAGAGTTTCTCCAGCCAGTCCATAATCTTGCCTAACCACCTCGCAATTGCCTTGAAACAGGTCTTTGCTCCCCCTGCAATCCATTTCATCAGCGTTGCAATAGGACCCGGTTGAACACTGCTCTCTTGGTCGATCTTTTCACGGGGCATGCGCCAGGCAAATTCCCGCCTGCTCATTACTTCATCTATGGAACCGGAAAGGGCGTCCGGGGGGACAGAGGTGTTTTTCAAACCGTACCCGGTAGAAGATATTCCGGGCCTTTCACCCGCAATCAAGGGAGAAAACGTTGCCGCGCAAAGGATAAGGATTATCATAGCGCCGAACATGGTTTTGTGAAGGGTTAATGCCTTAAGTTCCGTCTCTAAATCCCTTCCTGTTTTAAGGGATGCCCCGTAAAAACATCTGAGAGCATAAACGGTCTTTACCAGGGGATCCATGCACAGATAAGCCATGCCAAAGGTTGCAGTCAGGAAAGTGGTATTGAGCATGCTCCATCCGCTTAACGTGAACACGGTCTCAATGCCCATAAATTTTTTCAGCATTTGCGGGACCAGGAAAATGCCTATGGCCAAATTCAGGAAGACAAAAACTCCAAAAATGAAAAATATGAGTAAAAGGATATGGTTCTGTCCCGGCCATAATTTTGCCTGGTGCCATGATCTTTTGAATACAGTATTTATGCCATGGCCATCACCATCACCCTGTGCGGAAACATTCTGGTATAAGGCATAGGTCCAGGCAAATGGAATAGCCATGACCAGGGCCAGGGGCAAAACAAAAAGCCCGGAGGCCTGGATTATTGTCTGAGTCGCAGTCAAACGACCGATGCGGCCAAGGGACCAGCGGGACTTAGGCTCCCCGGCCATGTGGGCGATTATGTTTCGAGCAAAGATCCCGTGCCAGCATTTCATCCATACAAAGAGCATGGCCAGACCCAATGATGCGACCGCGCAATACTCCTTTGCAAAGGCATTTCGGCTCATATCTGCCCAGAAGTACAGCAACCCCAGGACAAAAGGCAGGCTCCCAATATAATAGCTGAAAAGGATACTGAAAGGTGAAAGACGCAACAGGTGTATGGCCTGTTCTATGATTTCAATGGCCCCCCTTTCTTTTTGCCTTTTTTTGCGGTTCACTGGTTCCCCCACCATCCGGTTTGCCACAACGTTCCCTCATGAAAAGAAGTGGGTACCGAAAGGAGGATCTGACCCATATAATAAAAAAGAATCCACAGGATCATACCCCCGCACAGGAATTGCATCAATCTCACCAGCCCGCCAAAGCGAAGGGATCGGACCTGCGATGACGTAAGAAGTTTATTCAAACAGGAGGCGCACAGCACTCTATCCTCGTGTTCGGCAATACATTCCCGGCAGAAACAGCGCCCGCATTCAGGGCAGCGGGCCACGGCCTCGCGAAGTTTGTGATTAAAGCAGCGCTGACGGCTGAGGTCCTGCATTATCAATCCCCTAACTTGTTCTATTTTCGTACTTTTTTTGTGTGTAATCCAAGGCCGTTGGTAAAAATCCCCCTCGGTCCCCCTTTAAAAAAGGGGGAAAATTTTGTCCCCCCTTTGTGAAGGGGGGTAGGGGGATTTCGCCATATCTGCCAACCAACATGCCTGAATTACACCCTGCCTTCTATATTCACGGATCATAAATTAATGATTCGGATTTGTGAGATGAAGCTTCAACTCCTGTCGAAGAACCCCGCCTGGGCGGGGGAATCCGTGAACCGTTATTCATGTCCTTGCCGGAAGCCCTTAAGGGAAATGAGGCCTGAAACTCCGAGGGTAAAAGAGCACACGACAGAGAAGACAGCGATCCCCATGAGCCATGGACTGTCCATAGGGGATAGGCTGGAAAATGCCTTAAACAATTCCCACTGGTTGCGCACGGCTTCGGGATGTTTAACCATAGTAACGAAAAAAAGGATGTAACTCAAAAAGAAATCAATGCACACAAAGCCCAGGGTCGTCCATGTTATGGCTCGAACAGAATCTTTCATATCACTTTCATGCTGTTTCACCAAGGCAATGATAACGAACACGCCTGTGGCCATGGTTATGGCGCTCGAAAGGAGTGTGACGGCCACATGATTATAAGATATAAAGATCACGGCAAATAATCCCCAGGCCAAGAGCAGGCAGAACAGAATCGAATGAAAACTCCCGTGCTCGTGCCGCAGGGCCTTAGGGGCCTTGCTGGTAGCGAAAGGTGAAGTCGCCTGCCGGGCATCCTTTAGAGCGTTTTCCTCTATTGCTTCGGGTGTCAGTGTACCCTGGGCTTTTTCAATCAATGGTTTCAACCGGGCCATTGCCTTCCGAACGGACCTCAACCTGTTCAACGAAGGCAGTTTTTCTATCTGGACGGCCGTTCTAAGGTGGCATTCACAAGTAGGTCCGAGCAACCAGTTAAACAACAGTATGAGGAAAAACAGCCCTGCCATTATGCCGAAAAAAATCACCCATGATCCCCCGATTAAGACAGCCAAAAGGGTTAACAAACCGCAAAACAGGCCTAAAAAAAGGTTCTGGATCTTTCCGCGTATGGTTTTCCGGGTGACGACGGACTGGATGTCCGTATAGTAGAACCGCTTGTAATCTTCTGAAACACGCTTGGAGTCAATCGAAAGCATGTGGTCTGCGCCCAACCAGAGGGTATTAAGTCCCCCTAAGAAGTTTTTTTTCTTCCCGGGCAGGCGTTTATATGGTTTTTGCTTTTTCGGCATTTGTGATGATGTGTAACATGGCTTTTAAGAAAATGTTTTTGTTCTGTTATAAAACCTAATGTTGCAAAAGTCGAGGGTGCTGCATATCCGAGGCGTCAAGGGTGAAGCCGTAGTACTATACTGCGAACCCTTGACCAGTCTTCGCCAAGGCTACGACCCGGCAGGCAACAAAGGAGGTGCGGTGCCCTCGGCTTTCCCGAAGGGTAAACAACACGGCGATTTTGAGGGCCTTGCTCGAATTCACAAATAGTGATGTCCTTAAATGTCTGTGAAAACGTACGGAAACTTTGATGCGTAATGCTTTTTAATAACACTAAGCCTTGTTGTTTATGCAACGTTAGGGTAAATTCATAAACGCGTTGCACAGGAATAGATAAAGGCCGACCATCCGAAGATTTGAAGGACGGCGAAAAAAATTGCAATGATCAAGCGAACCTTTGTTCGTTGTATAATGCTTGAGGGTGCTTTCCAGTAACGGATGGCCATGAAAAGGGTCATGGGTGCGGTCAAAATTGTGGGCCATACAAGTAACATAGGGACAACTGCAAGTAACAGTATCACGGTATCGAAAAGCGTACGATGGTTTTCCAGGTCTTTGATCTTGTGTTTTTTTTTGCCGGATTCCAGGCAGGAAAGACAAAGATGACGGCCATCGAGCTCCACATCGCACAGTGCACACAAAAACCTCCCGCACACAGCACACGGAATCACTGCTTTTTTCTTAGGGTGATAAAAACAGGTGGCCTCATCATCTAATACCAGAGACTCTGCCGGGGCACCTGTGGGAAACTCCCTGAACAGGGCAGGGAAGACCTCCACGCGCAAAAGGGCGTCACAAGAGGCGCAATGGATCATGCCGGGTGAGTTTAAAAACTCGGTTTCAAGGGGAGTATTGCATTTGGTGCATGTAATCAAGGCAGTCTTTCCTTAGCGAAGTTGAAGGGCAAATCTCAAATTCCAATATGCACTGACCAAAACCGGATTAAAAAACGAACGTCCAACATCGAACATCGTACTTCCAACGTTGAATTAGGTTACGCCTTCGACGTTCGATGTTGAGCGTTCAATGTTCGGCGTTCATCTTTAACGCAAATCCCCTCTGGGGATACCCAAACCCTGGTCCTTCCCCGTGTAACGGGATCTTCGATGGGCGAGGATTTTCACTTCCTTATCACCCTCGTGTCGCAGATACGGTCGTGCAGTGTGCGTTTCTGTTCATCAAAGGCGGCCATAATGAAACCGATACAGAGAATTATAGCGCTTATCATTTCCGCAAAGTACCGACCAAAGGCCCTGAGGTAACTCACCCTGTCGCCGTCTCCCGTGACAACCTTTATCCCGCAGGCCATTTTTCCGGGGGTTGCGGCATATTTGCCTAAAAACCAGGTTGTGTAGGCAGCGGCTATGGCGATTTGAAAAAGCTGTAGAATAAATTGCAGTAAGATCGCAGCGAGGGAATTCGAAGATGACAGGGCAGGGAACATTATTAAGCCTGCTGCCAAAGAAAGAATAATGTTGGCAGCCCCTACGATGATCCAGTCGATAACTTTGGCCCCAAACCGGATCCAGAATCCTGCATATTCCATGGCCCCGGAAACGGTCATGCCTTCCTTGAGCTTCTGTACAAATATCGGTTTGCACACGGCACATAGCCATGAATCCCCGTACCGGATCATTTCTTCCCGGGAAAAGGCCCTGCCGCATTCGGAGCAAAACGATTTCCCGGAATCGCCTGCGGTCCCGGCTTCTGTAGCAACGTCGGCGCCGCCGGTCATGACCCTGGCATATTCATTCCAGTTGGCCATGTTAGGGTTCCATACCAAGGTCTTGGATTTTATCTTTCCCTCATCAACCAATGCCTGAAATTCTTCTTCGGTGACAGGACCCTTCTGTTCTTTTCCGACGGCATAGTACCATTGCATGATTGTCCCCTGTTTTTTATTTCATTCACAATATTCCTGAGGGACTTTTTAGGAAACCGTAAATTGTGAAATAAAACAAAATAAATATAAAAATAAAGCCTTAAAGTAGATAACAAAGTAGCTAAGTATCATTAAACTAAGTTAATAATAATGTTGTTTCGAATGAGGGATTGTAAGTTAAACACGCTTGCGTGTCAATGGAAAAGGAATACGAAGCTCCGGGATTTACCGTTGAGAGACTTTGTGGAAAATTTTGATGCAACCAACATAAATGGGGTAAAATCAGAAGTACGGATGAGAATATTAGGCTTGAAATTCCTGGGGTCAATGAATATATTACAAAAAGTGAGCAGTTCAAGGTTCAGGGTTCAAAGGTTATAACCCCTGAACCGTGAACGTTGAACCGCTTGACCTGGGTTGAAGTCTATAAAATACAACAAGTAAGGATATGGGACGGAGAAATATGGAAGACGAAATAATAACTTCAAATGAAAAGGACGGAAGTGGAAGGATTCCGAACCAGAAAGAGCTTGAGAAAGAATTGAGCGATTATCTTTCCAAAAAATATGGTGGCCGCGTCAAGATTATCTCACCGCTTGTTTTCCCAAAACCGGATGATGTCTCTACCGATGAGAAAGGCGATGCAACGGATACCGGAAGCCTGCTTTCATTTGACCTGCTTCCCGAGGAACTGGAGTCTTATCTGGATGGTTTTGTTGTCAAGCAGACCCAGGCTAAAGCGGTCCTTGCGACCAAGATCTGCACCCATTTCAACAGGATCAAACACAGCAAAAAATCTGCAGGTAAGAACAGGACTTCAGGGGTCGGCATGATCAAAAACAACGTGCTGATGATCGG
>JAIOSR010000526.1 GCA_021107495.1 Desulfobacterales bacterium
ACCCTGCAAATTCATAATTGATCTCCGGGGCAGGGACACCGGCCACTTTGCACTCATTGTATATCTTTTCTATTCCACGACCCCAGGCTTCAATATAACCAGCTCGGAAAAATGCGGACGCGATGAGTGAATAAAGCGCCTGTCCCCTATTCATAAGTATGACAAAAACATATCTTGACAACCGATTGCTAAATAGTTAGACTTATCAAAAAAAGGGGAATGATATATGCAAGTTGTACGAATGTCACCCAAGGGGCAGATTTTAATTCCAAAGAGAATCAGAGATAAATATGGCGTTAAGCCCTGCCTGAATGTTCAAATTCTGGAGGAATCGGATGGAATTTTCATCAAACCCGCGCCTGAAGACCCTATCGCTGCGGCGTGCGGATCCTTAGAGGGGGATTTTTCTCTTACAGAAGACCTGATTAAAGAGCACCAAAAAGAGCTTGAGAATGAAAAACACAATTGTCCTCGATAGCTTCGCTCTTGTAAGTTTTTTTCACAAGGAATCTGGATGGGAAAAAATCCGCCAGATTCTCTATGAACTGTCTTCTTTTGAGCAAAAAGCCCTCTTGAGTGTGCTAAACTGGGGCGAAGTCTACTATATATGCAAGAGAAGGGTAGGGAAACGAAAAGCCGAAGAGTCACTTGGCCTTTTATCGCAGCTCCCCGTGAAAATCATTTCCGTAGATGACGATCTGGTAAAAGAAGCAGCGGAAATAAAATCAGACTATCCAGTTTCGTACGCCGATGCCTTCTGCATTGCCACTGCACAGCGCTCCAACGGTCAAATACTCACTAATGATCCGGAATTCAAATCAGTTCAACATCTTGTTCAAGTACTCTGGCTCACCTGAATCGTATCACATATTGGCATCACGGAATAGTTGTCTAATACACAAGATACAGCTTCTCAATAATCCCTTCTCCCACCGGAAGATGAAGATCGTCTTCAAGCGAATCACCACAAAAATGGTCATTGGGTATACCCCATAGAGAACTGGCCGGGAGTTTGGAAATAGGCCCCCCTGGTGTGGGGTTCTCAGTGGAAAAAGGGAGAAGCCACAGCGTCCCCTTTCTCTTTTTATTGCGTTGACATGACCGAACCAGTGGAATACGATATTCGAAAATGGTATTACGGAGGCGGGAAATGAAAAAAACACTTTCTGTCAAATTAGATGCAAATCTTTATAATCAGTTGGAATTGATAGCTATCAGAAAGGGGGTTTCAAAGAGTTTCCTGGTCAGGAAAAAACTGGAAAGCCTTCTTTCTGAATCAGGCGAGATGGACGATTTAACATTACTTAATTCAATTACTAAAGCTTTACAAAAAAACCAGTCTTTCCCCTTTAAGGTAAATTGGCACAGGATTGAACGGGAGTTGGCTGAATCAACACCGGAATGGCCTTCCGCCGATGAGGCAATGAAACATTCCAGGAAAAGATGATAAACAAATGAAAGTGTTTATTGATACCGATATCTTTGTTCGAAACTTGCGATACAGAGATGATAAAAACACAATAGAGAACGATCTGTTTTTAGAGCTGGTTAAGGAGAAAAAGATAATTGGTTTCACATCTATTTACAATTTATTAGAGCTATGTGGTATTATGTCATTCAATCTCAGCCCGGAATCACTTTTGCATCTGTATGGGGGTTTCAAGAAAAGGTTCCGGTTAAAACAGATTCTTTTTGGAAAATCTTCCGATGAAAATCTGATCATCGATATAAATATAATATTTGGACAACTTTTCAAAAAAATGTCCTTTGGTGATGCCCTGATTGCTGCATGTGTCGAATATCACGGGGATTTGATAGAAGGATTCGTTTCATGGAATGCAAAACACTATGAGGGTAAATTGAATACAGATGTCTATACTCCCAATACATTGCTCAAGATGATTGGGGCTGACATATCGGCATGATTTGCGGGCATCAATGGAAATGATAAATCAAAAAAAGACAGGGAGGTTTTCGTAAGATGCAAATCTATGGACCAAATGAGCTCTTGAAAGACGTCCATGAGAGAGACCTCTGTATCGCATGCGGGGCCTGCGTGGACCTGTGCCCCTATTTCAAGACCTACAGGGGCAAGACCGCCATGATTTTCCCGTGCGATCTTGAACAGGGGCGGTGCTACGCGCATTGCCCCAAGGCCGAGGTTGATCTCGACCGGTTGTCCGAGAACCTTCGGGGCAAACAGTATGACGGCAGCCCCTTGGGCGATTACCGGAGTGTGTTTGCCGCTAAGGCCGGTGACAGGATGTTAGAGGGTCCCTTCCAGGCGGGCGGGGTAGTGTCCGCCATAATGGCATTTGCCCTGGAAAACGCAATGATCGACTCGGCGGTCCTCACGGACAGGGAGGGGCTGGTGCCCGTCCCAAAAATCGCAACCAGCGCGCGCGAGGTGGTGGAATTCGCCGGCTCCAAGTACATGACAGCTCCAACGGTTGCGGCAGTGAACCGGGGTGCCCGTGAGGGTTACACCCGTATGGGGTTTGTCGGGACACCATGCCAGGTGACGGCCCTTGAACAGATGCGCTCGAACCCTCTGGATCGGGCCGATTTTGTCG
>JAIOSR010000322.1 GCA_021107495.1 Desulfobacterales bacterium
GCCAACGATTTTCTCGGTGTCTAAGAACGAGAGGATGGCCCGGTCGATCTCTGCCATCGTGGTCAAGGCGTTAAACTGTCTGCCTAATTGTTTTGCCATGTCATTGAAAGATGCTCCGAGTTCCTCGAACTCGTCCCCGCTTGTGACCCTCACCCTGGTGTCGAAGTCTCTCATGGCTATCCGCTTTGTTCCATCCTTGAGACTTTCGAGCGGGAGCATGGTTCTTCGAATCTGGATGACGCTGAGGAGGAATACGACCCAAAAGGAGAAGAGGATGATAAAGGGGAATATCTTTTTGAAATAGGCCATTGGTTTAAGGACGTAGTCCTTCGGTTCGCTTAGAATTACTGTCCATTTCGGATAAAAATAACTGGGTTTTAGGAAAATATGCCAAAAACTCGCCAGATATGCTTTGTCCTCGTATTTCCACCCGAACCCGGCCGAGGAAGAACGCCTCATTTCGAGCGACGTTATTTCATGGAATGTTGGAGGGAGTGGAATCGTGGAGTACATGACATGATTGGAGTTATCCAGGACACAAAATTCGGTCTCGCGGGGGAGCGTATCCGACAAACCCCACAGGTACATGGAATTTATTTCTCCACACAGGATTCCCTGATTCGGGTCTTGTGATCGACTGCCCTCATCATATATATGTGAAAACGGTTATCTCCACGGGACTGGGTTAATATAAGTGGTTTGCCAGAGCCAAGGTGTTGTCTCTCTTGCTCAGACTGTTCTTCCGGATTGTCAATATGACCAAAGAAAGGAATACATCTCCCAGAATCAGTGATAAGTGCCAGTGCCTTGAACCGCTGTTTTAAGTGTTCATTGTATTCTTCGGTTGGCCTGTGCGGTGAAGCTTTGCTGCTTGCATTAAAGACGGAGGAGAAAGCCCTTAATTCGTTCTCGAGAAAGGACAGCCGCTCGATAATGGACATACCCAGGGCCTTGCTGGATTGATGCAGTCGCTTTTGACTCTGGCTATGAAGCTGTTCCGTCACTTGGGTAAACGATATGAACGCAAGCGCTAAGATGGGCACAAGGGCACAAAAAATGAACAGCCCAAAAATCCGTCGTGCAACCTTGCTCCTCAGGAATGTTAGCTCTATCTTCATAATAGGCAACCTGATTAAAATTCTGAAGCCAGCCCTATAAATCTCCCATCGTTAGCGCGGAGGACATCATCCTGGCTGACCTCGGCATTGAGGTGTTTAAGGCTCTGTCCGTCTTTGCCTTTGCTGTAAAGATCATAGTCTGAACTCAATGGCTTAAGAAATTGGTCCTTCCGGGCCCCCTGGTAGTTTGTGACAGTGGCAAAGTTCAGATACTCATATGGATAGCCCCAGGGGTCTAAAAGATTTTCGCGTTCTATATCATCGAGCGTGTTTGGCAGAAAGTTATCGGATGCCACACCAACATATGCCGCGATCTCTTTCTGCATAATAGAGATTTCCGCTATGGCCTTGACAATTCGTGCCTTTTCGATCTGATTTGAAAACATGGGTATCGCAATGCCGGCAAGAGTCCCCAATATGGCAATCACAACTAGCAGTTCGATGAGAGTAAAACCGCGAAAATGTTCTTTTCCCCAAGCAAGTCTATTGTAGATAATTGGCATATCCTAAATTTCTTAGACTTCTCATAAGAGTTGGTTCTAAAGGCTCAATTTCCTTATGACTGGGATTCCAAAACTTTAAAATCTGACCACAAATAGACTCCCCAAATTAATAGAAACAATTTTGAGTGTTTCTGGATTTTAGAATTCTTGCGTTAACCTGAATCTGTAATTTGTTGAAAAATTAAGAATAGCTTTGACAGTTAAATTTCAGAAATGCAAAAAAACCCCACCTCTCAATTTGAGAAATGGGGTTTTTGACGATCATTAAGCATTCTCAAACCTTGTTGAGGTTGAAAGAAAAGAACGTCCTTTTTGAATTACTGATCGGTTATATATGAATGAGGAAAGGTTAACTGTAGATTATCTAAAAAATTCATGTAGTTGTCAACCCTGAAGTAATGGGTATGGAATGGGTAAAGTTTATACCCATTTTTGAGGTATGGACTGAATTACGTGAGGTGTTTTTGGATCATCTCAATCAGAGGGAAGCACGAAATAATCAGAGTTCTCCATCAGCGTGTCCAGTTGTTCGCGAAGGTCTATTAATGCTCCTTTATTGATGTCTTTTAATCCACCCATCTCATTAATTCCATTTTCCAGTTCATCCAAAGATTCCATAGCACCCACGCCCGCAGATTTTATGCCACCTATTTTTTCAGCCAATTTTTCCAGCATCTCATTGAATGCCTTTTCTTCCTCATGCAAATAATCTTTTTCTCTCAGTCTGACTCTAAAGCTTAGATCCCCTTTTCGTATTTGCCCAAAAGCAACGGTAATCCGATACAAAGGGCCTACAAACCTATGGAATATAAGGAATGAATGAATTCCAATAACGCACACTAAAGAGATGATGAGGGGCCAGATTCGAGAATGAATAGAGAGTATTCTATCAGCGGCTACCCCCCTAATTTCAAGACTCAAATTTGTATCGTAGAGCTTTAACATATCAGGCACAAAAAGAAATATGGCCAGACAGCCAACTATGATTATATTGTAGATGAGCATCATAGTCAGGAACCTATATTGATGTGACCTATTTGCGACCGGAAACCACCTTCTCTTGTATCGCTCTGTCATGACACCTCCTTCCGGGGCAAACCAGGAAAGACGATCCTGAATTTGGTCCCTATGCCCACTTCGCTTTCCACTTTTATCCTTGCCTGATGTTTATGAAGTACGGATTCTACGATAGCCATGCCTAATCCCGTCCCTTTATCAGGAC
>JAIOSR010000504.1 GCA_021107495.1 Desulfobacterales bacterium
ACCTGAAATCACGAAGGCCTTCCAGCAGTCACTCAGAAAAGACCGCTTCAACCTTCACCCCTGCAATCAGGTGTTGCCTTGAGCTGTACTCATTATCCGGATGAACCTAATTTGATCTGAACCTGTTTGCCTTTTTCTGATTATGTTGATTGAACCTTTATTCTCAAAATTTGTCAAGGAATCGAGACCTTTGCAAAATGTTTAATTTTGTTCAAGGTTAAGGAAGACGAAAATTTCAACCACCCCGCTTTAATACAGCGGGACAGGCATCCATACATTGAGTATTTCGAGGGTTGAAATTTGAGTCTGACGCAGAGATTGGGTAAACGTGAACGTTTTGCAAAGGTCTCGAAATCCCTATGGTTAATCCATGTGAGATCAGGGCTGAGCGGGAAATATCAAAGTCGTAATTTCAGGTGGACAAAAATCCCCCTCAATCCCCCTTTAGAAAAGGGGGAAGATTTTGAAATGACTTACTTTTTGTTAAATGGAAAACCGAATTTACTCCCTTTTCTAAATAGATCCGCATACTTCCCCCCTTTTCTAAAGGGGGGGGTAGGGGGGGATTTCAGATACAGCAATTATTGTTGTAAAACTATCACCTTAACTTGCAGTTTGACTTAGCTCTGCAGGATTGAGGGAAACGGGGGTCTGTCAATTCAATACGGGTTCAGTGTTTCTGGAACGCTGCAGGAGATAAACTATCCCAAAGACCCCCAGACCGATGGGGTACATCCAGTAGCGCTGTTCGTGAGGCACGCCCAACCAGCCGGCAATAAGCGCGGGACGCATCAATATAATGGTCACCGAAAGAAAAAGGGGGATCTCATAAAACCTGTTTCTTGAAATAAACCAGCCCTGGGTGGCCGATGCAAAGGCAAAATTCGCAATGCATGCCATTGCAAAAATAAGCAGGCCCTGAAGCCAGCTATGGACATTGTGCAGGATCAGGTCGTGGTTAAAGATAAACATAAATGGGAGTATGGCGGTTCGAATATCGTACATGAATCCCTGAATACCGGTTGGAATGGGACGGGACCTGGCAATGGCCGCGGCCGCATATGCGGCAAGACCGACAGGTGGGGTGTCGTCGGCCAGAATACCGAAAAAGAAACAGAACAGGTGGGCTGCCATGAGGGGCACGATGAAATCATGGGCGTTGCCGATGCTGACTATTACCGGGGCCGTGAGGGAGGCCATAACGATATAGGTGGCGGTGGTTGGAAGACCCATGCCTATGATCATGCTTGCAATAGCCGTTACAAGGAGCATGAAATAGATATTCCCCATGGATATCGTATCAATTACCTGGGTAATGAGGCCGCCCAGTCCCATGGCCACGACACCGACTATGATGCCCGCAGCGGCCGTGGCCATTGCCACGCCAATCATGTTCCTGGCCCCGGAAGCTAATGATGAAACAATATCGATGATGCCCTGTTTAAAGGCGGGGCCGGCGGGTTCATCTTTGAGAAAGGCCCTGACCGGATACTGAAACAGCATGATAAGGGCCATGATCCAGATGGCATTAAATGCGGCGGCTTCCGGGGAATGGCGTAAAACGATCAACTGGTACAGCAGGAAAACAATGGGAACAAGATAATGGACCCCGCTCAAGAAGGTCTTAAGGACAGGTGGAAGTTCTTTTCGGGACATGCCCTTGAGACCCAGCTTGGAAGCCTCGATGTGGGATATATAGAAAAGGGCCGCGTAGGATGCAAACGCGGGAATGGCCGCCGCCTTGACCACCTCAATGTAGGGGACGTTTACATACTCGGCGATAATAAATGCGGCGGCCCCCATAATAGGTGGCGCCAATTGCCCATCCGTGCTGGCAGCCACTTCAATGGCGGCGGCCTTTGTTGGAGGATAGCCCACCTTTTTCATTAGAGGGATAGTAAACGTACCTGTGGTGACGATATTGGCGATACTTGATCCGGAGACCATCCCTGTCAGCCCGCTTCCCAGGATGGCTGCCTTTGCAGGCCCTCCTTTGAAACCTCCTAAGATACTGAGAGCTAATTGAATAAAATACCTTCCCGCTCCGGCCCTGTTTAACATGGCCCCGAAAAGGACGTAAAGAAAGACGATTGTAGCGGAAACATCAAGGGGGATGCCGTATATTCCTTCGGAGGACATGGACATTTGACCGATGAACCGGTTGAGGGATATGCCCTTGAACGCGATCAGATCTGGCATGTGGGGCCCAAGAAATGCATAAGCACAAAATAAAACGGCTATAACGGGGAGGGCAGGGCCGATAACGCGACGCGATGCCTCTAAAAGCAGGACGACAAGGATCATGCCGATCACGATATCCCGCATGATCGGATCACCGTGGCGTATGGAAATACCATGGTAATCGATAATGACATAGATTGAGGCAAGTGCGGCGAGGATGCCGGCCAGCCAGTCAAAGAGAGGTATCTGATTCGTGCCCGCCAGAAACTTGAGGCCTAAACGGGGTTTTTTAAACAGCGGAAAGCTCAAAAAGACGATCAGGATTGCAAACCCGAGATGGATTGCGCGAATGAACAGTGTGTCTAAAATAAGCCAGCTCGCAATGGATAACTGAAACAGGGACCAGATTACGGCTATGAAGGGGATTACATATTTTGAGACGCCCGTGGGAATGCGTCCTATCCCTTGCTCATCCCGGGCAATTCGCGTGGCTATTTCATCAGGCTGGGTTTTTTGGTTTTGATTCGAGGTGGCCGTCATTTCAACAGGCCCATCTCCTTGTAGTACTTTATGGCACCCGGATGGATCGGGGCGGAAAGGCCCTCAAGCATATTATGTCTGGTAAGACCCTGGTAGGCCGGATGGAGTTTTTTAAAGGCTTCAAGATTGTCAAACACCTCTTTGGTGATGGCGTAAACGACCTTATTGGAAGTTTCAGCAGAGGTCACGAGAGTGGCTTTGACACCGAAGGTGAGCACATCTTCCTTGTTGGTTGCAGTCGGATAGAACTTTATGGGAATGGTTGCTGCCGTATAATAGGGATATTCGGCTAAGAGATTTTCGACGCCTGTTATGGACACGATGCGCACTTTTCTCCTGCCGGCGGTGGCTTCCTTTATGGCCCCGCTGGGATGGCCTACAGTATAGAAAAAGGCATCGATACGGCCGTCCTGCAACAGTCCGGGCGCCTCTGCCGCTTTGACGCCCTCTGCCTTGAGGTCCTTTTCGAAACGGATTCCTGCATATTTAAGGGCATCAATGGCATTTTGCCTCTGGCCGGAACCCGGGTTTCCAATGTTCACCCGTTTTTCTCTAAGGTCCTTGATACCCTTGATCCCGGTGTCCTCGGCCGCAAC
>JAIOSR010000033.1 GCA_021107495.1 Desulfobacterales bacterium
ACCGGGGCTGGAAATTCTTCCACCCCTTATCGGACAGGGCAATTTTTCTATTTAGCCCCGACCCTGAATTCAATTTTGTCTACTGCCTTTCGGCCTAACTCGCCGTTTAATTTTTTCCTGATATCCTTCTCCACAAACTGTAATTCCTGAAGCCATATGGGGTCTGACACCGTGACCTTGAGCTTACCGTTTTTTATCCATAAAGGCCTGGCATTTTTTGAGATGGCCGGACCAACTACCTCATCCCAGACCCTCCAGATATTAGCATCATCGGGATTAAAGGGCAGGGTGGGGTCGCTCAAAATATCCGAGATAACATCCTTTAGCGGTATCAGAGAATCGCCGTCTTTTTCCATAAAACAAGCTTAAATGCCGTGGATAATAAAGTCAAGACAGGGTCCTGAAAAATCATTATTCCTTGACCTGACAGGGTTTTGTCTATATACTCTAAATCTTACGGGATTTTTCTCTTATCCATAAAAATGCAAAAAACAGATCCAAATTTTTAAAGGAGTAATCATATGGCATGGGATTGGGATAAATTGCAGCAGCAGAAAAAGAGTGGGGGGTCGGGCGGAGCACCCGGTGGTCCTCCGGGCATGGATGAAGTCCTCGCAAAGATCAAGGGGGCAAAGGGAAAATTGCCCGGTGGCATCTGGCTTATTGTCGTCGTGATTATCCTCTTCATCGTCGGTACCAGTTCCTGGTACACGGTTGGTGTGGGCGAGGAAGGTATTGTCCAGCGCTTTGGACAACACGTAAGGACGACCCAGCCGGGCTTTCATTTCAAATGGCCGAGCGGTATAGAAAAAGTCACCAAACTGAAGGTAAAGCTGGTCCATAAAGAGGAGTTCGGTTTTCGAACCGTAAAGGCAGGGGTACGGAGCCGTTATGCGGCCGGCACTGCCTACGCGGCCGAGTCCCTCATGCTAACAGGCGATCTGAATGTTGCGGTGGTCCCCTGGATTGTGCAATACCGGATTAAGGACCCGTACAAATACCTGTTTAAGGTTCATAATGTCAGGGCTACCTTGAGGGACCTGGCCGAGTCCAGCATGCGCCTGGTGATAGGGGATCGGAGCATCAACGAGGTCATCAGCAAACGGGAAGAAATAGCCGGGAGCGCCAGAGTACTCCTGCAAAAGGAATTGGATGGCGCGGAAACGGGAATCAAAATAACTACCATCGAAATGAAAAAGACGAATGTTCCCGAACCGGTTCAGGCATCCTTTAATGAGGTGAACCAGGCCACCCAGGAAAAAGAGCGAATGATCTACCAGGCCAGGGAGGCCTACAACAAGGTCATCCCTGCTGCCAAGGGAGATGCTGAAAAAACCATCAGGTCGGCCGAAGGTTATGCCCTTGACCGTGTAAATCGTGCAAAGGGCGATGCGGCTCGATTTCTTTCCCTCTACGAGGAATACAACAAGGCGCAGGATATCACACGGAGACGTCTGTATTTAGAGGCAATCCAGGAGATCTTTCCCAAACTGGGGGACAAGTTTATCGTGGACGCGGACCAGAAAAATCTGCTTCCCCTGCTCAACCTCGGGAAATCTAAAGGAGGCAAATAATGAAAACCAAGTTAATTATTGTTCCGATTGTTATTATCCTGATTGCGCTTTATTCGGCAGCTTACACTGTGGATGAGACCCAGCAGGTGGTCGTTACCCAGTTCGGCAAGGCGATAGGTAATCCCATAACAGAACCGGGACTCAATTTTAAATGGCCAATCATCCAGGAGGCCAACTACTTCCCCAAAAACCTCCTCGAATGGGACGGAGATCCCAGCCAGATCCCGACTCTGGACAAGACATACATCTACGTGGACACCTTTGCGAGGTGGAAGGTGGTTGATCCTTTGAAGTTCTTCCAGACGGTTAATAATGTTACAGGGGGCTTAGCCCGGTTGGACGATATTATAGATGCTGCGGTCCGCAACTTCATTTCCTCATATCACCTCATAGAGACCGTTCGTTGGACAAATCGCGAACTGGATACTTATGAAGTAGGCATTGACAAGATTCAGGAGGAGAGGGTTATACGTGAGATCACTACCGGAAGGCAAAAGATAGTCGAAAAAATTTTAGAACAAGCAATGCCCAAGTTGAAAGGATTCGGTATCCTCCTCGTTGACGTCGAGATAAAACGTCTGAATTATGTGGAGGAAGTCCGCAGATCGGTTTATGGAAGGATGGTCGCCGAGAGGAAGCAGATTGCTGAAAAATTCCGGTCCGAGGGCCAGGGTGAGGCGCGCAAGATAGAAGGTAACAGGGGAAAGGAATTAAAGAAAATCACGTCCGTGGCTTACAGAAAGGCCCAGGAAATAAAGGGCAAGGCAGACGCGGAATCCACCCTGATATATGCCCGGGCTTACAGTAGGGACCCTGATTTTTATTCCTTTCTTAAAACACTCGATGTCTATAAGAAAACCATGGGCAAGGACACCTCTCTCGTCCTTTCAACGGATTCGGACTTTTTGAAATACTTTAAGAGTATGGAAGAAAGATAGATATAAGGAATGACAACATGGTGAGAACGGAAATATCACTTTTCCTTGAAAACGTCCCGGGTGAATTGGGGAAGCTGGGAACCATCCTCTCGGAGGCAGGAGTTAACATTGACGCACTCACCATTCAGGATGCCTCCGAATACGTGCAGGAGCTTTTTAGGGCAAGAGGAAAAACCCTTAAAAGGATTGCAGCGGCTGCAAGCTACGGGTCCATGAAGAAGGACTCGGCAGATTATGCCCTGATCCGTATTCTGGTTGATAACACGGATAAGGCAATTGATATTCTATCCAATGGGAGCTATGTCTTTGATATGATGCCGGTCATTGCCCTGGAGATTTATAACAAACCCGGTACCCTGGCTAACCTTGCAAAAACATTTGGCGAGGAAGGCATTAATATAAACTACGTCTATGGTTCGGCCCTGCCTGGTGCGGAAAAATCCCTTTTTGTTTTTTCTCCTGAGGATATTGATACTGCCGCACAGATCTTCAAAGAATAAAATTGTGAAGCCTTTTTTAGTATGAGCTTAATAAGTTGGGGTAAATTTCTTGTAGGCCGGGGCGCAGCAATCTCTTTTCAAACACAATGGGTTTGTGCAAAGTGAAAAAGCAGGCGGCTTACGAGCGTCCGGCAGGGATTCCAATTTATGCGAAGCTTATATAAAATGCGTTATGGTTGAATAAGTCTGGGCCGTCCGCATGGCATTATAGGCCCT
>JAIOSR010000233.1 GCA_021107495.1 Desulfobacterales bacterium
AGATCATGCTCTTTATTGTCTTAACCATTTACATCGTCTCAGGCCCGGTGATTACCATGTATCGACTTCGTAAAAAACGGGCCATGGCCGATATTTCCAGAGAGGAAGTGTCTCCCGCTGAAAGGGAGTAACCATGAGAATAACGGGCGGCCTGGCAAAAAGCCGGGTTCTTGCGTCTCCTAAGGGGCTGAAAATTCGCCCGACAACGGACCAGGTCAGGGAGGCCATTTTCAATATCATCGGCCAGGACCTTTCCGGATTGAAGGTGCTCGATCTTTTTGCGGGCACAGGAAGTCTGGGGCTTGAATCCCTGAGTAGAGGAGCACTTAGCGCCCTTTTTATTGACAGCTCACAGCAGTCTGTCAACCTGATAAAGAAAAATCTGGCCATCTGCGGGTATCAGGGTTCCGGGGCCGTTTTAAGAAAAGACTTGAGAACAGGTATTCCCCTGTACCACCCGCTGATAAAGAAAATTGTTGATTTGGTATTTCTTGACCCGCCTTACCGGAATAATATCATATCTTTTTTGCTTGAGGAGCTTTCAACAAAAGAGGTAGTTTCATCCGGATCGCTCGTGGTCGCCGAATCATCGAAAAGTGAAGGGCCACCGGTTTCAGTGGAAAATTTTCAAATGGTCGATACCCGGTTGTACGGAATTACAAGAATAAGCATATACGAATATGAGGCTAATAAATGAGTGAAAAAACAGCTATTTATCCCGGTTTTTTTGATCCTGTAACAAACGGACATTTAAGCATTATAAGCCGCGGATTACATGTATTTGACAATCTGATTATCGCCATTCTCAACAACCCCCATAAGACCCCCCTCTTTTCAGTTGAAGAGAGGATACAGATGATAAAGCAGTCAATCAAAGGAAAACCACATATTGAGGTGGACACTTTTGACGGTTTGCTGGTTGATTATGCAGTCAAGAGAAATTCAAACGTAATCTTAAGGGGTCTCAGAGCCCTTTCCGACTTTGAATATGAATTCCAGATGGCGCTTATGAATCGAAAACTCAACGGATATGTCCAGTCTATTTTTCTTATGACCGACTACAAATGGTTTTATACCAGTTCCACAATCATCAAGGAGGCGGCAAGCTTCGGCGGTGACGTAAGCGGCCTTGTTCCGAGGGTAGTAAACGACAAATTAAAAGAAAAGTTCCGACAGTTAAAAAAAACTTGACACCGTTAAAGGCTTAAGCAATATTTATTATTCAAGAAATTAAAAATAATCCGGTTGTATTCATAAACTGTACAATATGAGGAGGATCCAAAGTGGCCTTAACCAAAGAAGCAATTATCAATAGCATTTACAACCAGGTTGGACTTAGTAAAAGTCAATCCCGGATTGTCGTCGAAAAGCTTCTTGAGATCATAAAAGAAACCCTTAAAAACGGAGAAAACATTCTCATCAGCGGTTTTGGGAAATTCGAGGTTAAGGAGAAGTCGGCAAGGAGGGGTAGAAATCCCCAGACCACAGAAGATCTCCAGTTAAGGGCAAGAAGAGTCGTTGTCTTCAAAACCTCAGGCGTTCTTCGAAACAGCATTAATAAACAGGCTTAAAGGCTTACAATAAAAGCCTTATCAAAGCCCATCGCCTCCAACTTTTTTTCGATTTCACCTGCCTTGGTCAGTGTATTTGACTTTGACACACGCACCTTGTAAAGGGTCCCCTGGCCGCCCATTGCATCATGGACTGACACATCCACGTAATCAAAGATTACTTTCAACCGGTCCGCAAGCTTGAGGGCGCTATTCTTGTTCTGGAAGGCCCCTACCTGAACAGTAAAATCCCCCAGATTCAAATCTCTAATTTCTACCACAGGCTTTATCCCCTGGGGTGATTTCAGCTTCCCGACTTGTCTGCCAAGCGCTGCTATCCTTACTCGGGTCACGCCCGGACCGATCAGGCCTATTTTCTTTGCGGCAGCATACGACAGGTCAATGATTCTTCCCTTTACAAATGGGCCGCGGTCGTTAATCTTCACGGTGATTTGCTTATTATTGGAGAAATTCAGGACCCTGACAAAGGTGCCTAACGGAAGAGTTTTATGGGCTGCACTCTCTTTATACATGTTATATCTCTCGCCGCTGGCGGTTGGACGTCCGTGGAATTTCTTTCCATACCATGAAGCATTTCCGGTCTGCACAAAACCGTCTGAATCGGGTAAAGGGTAATAGCGCTCTCCGTTGATCACATAAGGTCTGAGCTTGTGGTCTTTACTCTTTTCCGGAAGGACAATAAGTTTTTTCGGTGGAAACGTGACAGGTCTGACATAACGCCTTTTCGTCGCACAGGCTGGGAAAAATAAAAGTAAACAAAGACCTAATATAATAATTTTTTTCATAATTTGAATTCAGAAATTTAGCCGCAATTGGTGCATTGGTAATAGCTCAATAAGTAGCGGCTTTAGTCCAAAATGATTGACGCCTGTCGTTATTCAAGAGATATCATTATAAATTCGAGTTACCCCAAATATTGAGCAGATATTATGAATTTTTAATAATAGCAGAGAAATCGTTTAAATCAACTCTATTTCTTATTTGTATGGGAACATGGAGAAAAATCCACATGAGCATTAAAATAGCGGTCAGATACCTACCAACCTTCATTTTTCGATTTTTCTTGACATGAAATCGAATTTTCTTTAGCTTTGGACTGTAACTATATTGTAACTATAATGTAGTCACTTTTTATTCATTTATCGATTTACGTGACCGCGCCATAATTAAATCACCCAGAGTTTTTATGAAAGGCATAACTTATGAGACTTAAAGACAAAGTTGCATTGGTTACCGGCAGCAGCCGGGGCGTAGGCAGGGCCGTTGCCTTAGGATTTGCAAAGGAAGGGGCCAAAATAGTCGTAAATTACACCTCCAATGAAAAAGCTGCGAACGAGGTGGTTGACGCGGCTAAATCCATGGGGAGTGAAGCCTTTGCCGTAAAAGCAGACGTTGCCCTGAAATCAGAGGCGGAACATTTGGTCCAGGCAGGCATTGAGACATTTGGAAGACTCGATATCCTGGTCAACAATGCCGGATTCACCCGGCCAGCCATGATGATAAAAATGACAGAGGAACAGTGGGACCAGGTCGTGGACATCCATTTAAAAGGCGCCTTTCTCTGCTCCCAGGCGGCAGGACGCCAAATGAAGGAACAGAACAGCGGAAGAATCATTAACGTGATGTCTGTGGCCGGACTGGTCGGCACGGTCGGCCAGATCAATTACAGCGCAGCAAAGGGAGGCATCCTCAGCATGACAAAATCGATTGCCAGGGAACTTGCCCGCTACAACGTCTGCACAAACGTGATATCTCTGGGTATTGTGGCCACGGACATGACGGAGAAAATAAGGTCCGATGAAAAGCTTAAAGAGATATATATGAACCGGATTCTCCTGAAACGCTTTGCTGAAGCAGAGGACATCTCGCCTGCATTTGTGTTTTTGGCCTCGGATGAAAGCAGCTACATCACCGGTCAACTCCTGTGTGTGGACGGGGGTTACGGGATGATATAAACTGGAAATCATAGGTTAATAGTTGAGATGTTGAGTGGATACAATCCACTGCTCAACCAATCAACTATTTAACAACTTAAAAAAGGAGGAAAAAATGGCAGCAATACCTGATAAAATTCAGACCTGGCAGATGGTTCAACCCACCTCACGGGACAGGGAAACCGGAGACGTGACACCAGGGAAACTTGAAAAGACAGAAATACCCGTGCCGGAATTGGGGCCGGGTGATGTCTTGGTGGAAGTCGCTGGCTGCGGCGTGTGCCATACAGACCTGGGGTATTTCTATGATGGGGTCCCGACTGTTTCAAAACCTCCATTGACATTAGGTCATGAAATCTCGGGAACCGTGGTAGCCGGAGATGAAGCGTGGGTCGGAAAAAATGTTATTATTCCCGCTGTAATGCCCTGCAGACAGTGTATCCTCTGCAAGACCGGCAGGGGCAACAGATGCCTTGCCCAGAAGATGCCTGGGAATAGCTTGGGTCTGTATGGCGGCTTTTCAAGCCATATTCCTGTGCCCAGCATTGACCTGTGTGAAGTCAAAGACCTTGGGGATACGCCCCTTTCTCATTTTGCCGTTGTGGCAGACGCGGCCACCACGCCTTACCAGGCAGCAAAGAAGGCCAATTTGCAGCCCGGTGATAATGTAGTCGTAATCGGAGTAACCGGAGGTGTCGGGCAGTACATGGGTCAGATGGCCAAGGCATTAGGGGCACAGACCGTAATCGGAATCGCCCGTAATCAGGAAAAACTGGATCGGGCGCTGAAATTTGGTTCCGATTTTGTCATTAATTCAACTGACAAGGACGCAAGGACCGTTTCCAAAGAATGGAAGGGCCTTTGCAAGGAAAACGGCCTGCCCAACACCGGCTGGAAAATTTTCGAGGTCACAGGTGTCAAACCCGGCCAGGAAATTGGCCTGGCCTTGCTCGGTTTTACCGGGAAATTGATCGTGGTGGGATTCGGCCTTGCCAAGGTGGAATACGCCATTGGCCGTCTCATGGCCTTTGATGCGGACATCATGGGAACCTGGGGTTGCCTACCGGAATACTATCCGGTCGTGCTGAATATGGTCTTGAGCGGAAAAATCAACATGGAAGAATTCGTTGAGATCCGTCCCATGAGCACAATAGCGGATACATTTGCCGAGGCCCACAAGACGCCCCCGATGAAGAGGATAGTCCTGACGCCTGATTTTTAGGCAATGCTTTTGGCGCTGGCAATGGGTGGCACTGAAGTTCCGATAACCCTGAAAGTTTACTCAACCAACAAATGACAATATAATATATTTTTAAAGGAGGGAAGAATTATGGCTTTAGAATGGATGCCGAGAGATAACGAAAAAAAAGATCACATGTTACACACCGATGTTCACTGGGCTACGGACGCGGACGCGCCATGCGGAGTATATGAAAAGCGTCCCCTGAAAGACCCCACCGGTAATGTGGTGGGCGGGCTTTATGTGTCCTGGATTCGCCTGAATAATCCCAAACAGTATAACTCCTACACCACGGAAATGGGCAAGGGCGTAATCGCCGGGTTTGAA
>JAIOSR010000017.1 GCA_021107495.1 Desulfobacterales bacterium
GGTTAAAATTAAACCTCCTGTCAAGAAGAAAAAAACCAGATCGTATTAATTATCTTCAATAACTTATTAGATTTTCTATGAATCAGGTGAAAAAATAAAAAGCCTGCCCCCTTATTTTTTGTGAAGATAATCTGATTTTGAAAAAGACTGAAGCATGATATAATGTTATTGTATAAGGATCGTTTCCCGATTAGCTGGCCTTAGTCAGGGCTAAGCAGGGAGTTCCCCTTGTGTTAAATAAGCGTGAAGCATAGGGTTCAAGGGGTCGAGGACCCTGGAATCCTTGGACCCTTTTCTCCAACTAAATTGGAGAAGAATCTTGTATAATACGGAAAACATGTATGTTAAAATTGATTACCTGCATTATCAAACATGAGACAGATAAATGAAAGGGTGTGGGTTGACCATAAACGGCATGCGGACAAAAAGAGGCGGGGAATGGACAGAATGAGATATGGGGTTTTTCCGGTATGCATGGCGACGCTGGTCTTTATGGTCATGGCAGCCTGTGCACCGGTTATTTCTCAAAAGGCGTTGGATGAAGTGGATGGCAGCCTCCGTTTTGTGGAGATACTGGCGGATCCGGATGCCTATCGGGGGAGGGGAGTGCTCCTCGGTGGTTACGTGATCGAGACACAAAACCTGCCCGGGAAGACGTTGATTATGGTCCTTCAGAGCCCTCTTGGTTATGGAAAGGAGCCGGCCGCAGAGACTTCTTCAAAGGGAAGATTTATCGTTTCAGTAGCAGGTTTTATCGATCCGGCAATCTACCGGCCGGGGAGAAAGGTGACCGTTGCCGGTACGATTTCGGGGAAAGATGAGCGTCTTCTGGGCGAAGTGGAATACATCTATCCCGTTATTACGAAAAAAGAGATCCATATATGGCCGGAGGAAAGACCCGCCCGGACCGAACCGAGGTTTCATTTCGGTGTAGGTATAGGCATAGGTTTTTAGGCATGATGATTATCAGATATTTAGTCATGATAATATCAATTGGGTGCTTGAACGGCTGTGCCCATGTCATCTCAGGAGATATCCTTGAAGAGGTAAACAGGGATATTACCTTTGGTGAGTTGCGGAAAAATCCCGAGGCCCATACGGGAAAAATGGTCATTTTGGGAGGTGTGATCGTAAAATCCGTGAACAAAAAGGACGGGACACTACTGGAGATCTATCAGACCGAGATTGAAGACGAGGGAATGCCCATAAACCTGGATGTATCGGACGGGCGTTTCCTGGCCTTTTACGACGGCTTCCTGGATAGTGAGATCTACCGCGCCGGGCGAAAGGTGACCATTGCAGGGAGCGTGAGGGGTAAACAGATTAAAAAACTGGGGCAGGTCGATTATCATTACCCTTATCTCATTATCAAGGAGATGCATCTCTGGGCGGAAGAGAAATGGTACAGGTATGAACCGTCCCCATACCCCTTATACCCCTGGAGTTTTTGGGATCCCTGGTGGCGATATCCGTGGCATCCGTTTCATGGGCCATACCGGGGTTCCCCCTATTATCCGTTTTATTAACAAGGCTGTTAATCGAGTTATTTCGGGTTGACAGTGTCTCTTTTTAAGTTATCATGGTTTTTATTGCTGTCCAACATAAATTCAGATTGTCTTGAGGCGCAAGAAGTTGTCCAAAAACCAATGAAACAAATTAAAGGCATAATCACCCCCCTTTGTAAAGGGGGGTCGGGGGGATTTTATACAACGGGTTGAAAATCCCCCTAAATCCCCCTTTAGAAAAGGGGGACCTTAATCGTCGAATGTTTTGAGAATACTTTTAACGAAAATCGCGGTGCTAAACCAAAACCTATTTTGGACAAAATCTCATGATTTTAAAAAAAGACAATGAATCTTGAGAGCGAGAAACACCAGTCGTGATTTTTGGGGGAACAGGAATGAGGGTTTTTTGTGCGTTCTTTATTGTTGCATTGTTTTTTCATTTACCGTCGTCTAAGGCGGAAGACTGTAATCAAATGAAACCGGAAAAGGTACCGGGAATTGCTGCAACTACCTCATCCGAAAAAGGCGGGGAAAAGGAGGCGGGTATGGTAGACACAGATAAACTGACCGAGGAGCAGGGCAAATATCTTGTTGCTTTGGCACGAAGGACCATTGAACGGTCACTTTCTGATCAACAGGATTCAGAAAAACCGGATGTCGATCTGCCTTCCATATACGATGAAAAGCGCGGCACGTTTGTCACTCTGACCATCGGTGGAAATTTGAGGGGCTGTATCGGTCACATCATACCGCAGGAATCATTGATCGAAGGGATCAAAATTAATGCCACCAACGCCGCATTCCGGGACCCCCGTTTCCGGGGTCTTACAAAAGGGGAATTTGAAAAGATCCACGTGGAGATAAGCATCCTGACGGAGCCCAAACCCCTTTCATATTCCGACAGGCATGATCTTTTGAAAAAGCTGCGGACTGATGTAGACGGCGTCATTATTAAAAAGGGATATCACCAGGCCACTTTTCTTCCACAGGTATGGGAACAGTTGCCGCGTAAAGAGGATTTTCTGTCCCATCTCTGTCTCAAGGCAGGCCTGTCCGGCGATGCATGGAGCACGGGAGACCTGGAAGTCTCCATTTATCAGGTGCAGGCGTTTGAAGAATAAATTCGTTTTACGGTTTTATGCAGCTCACATGTCAGGACTTGTTGATAAATGACAGATGATAAAAGCTAAACGCTTGATCATATGGTCCATTATCGGTACGGGTATTTCCTCCGTTACCACACAACTGCTCACCATCAGGGAATTCCTGTCCCAATTTCATGGAAACGAGATCACCATTTCTCTTGTCCTTTTCTGCTGGCTGTTATTGACAGGTCTCGGCAGCCTTGCCGCAAAGGGTGTCAAGCGTTCTTCCTTAGGGTTTTATACCCTGCTTATCCTGA
>JAIOSR010000349.1 GCA_021107495.1 Desulfobacterales bacterium
ACCCACCTGGCCGGAAGTTTGTAGCCCTTACTCACCCGGGCCTCGCCAGTGGGACAACCCCCGATCTTCCGGGTCTCCTCCAGAAGTCCCGGCCCGGCGGCCCTGTGGATGGCACCGTCCACCCCGCCGCCCCCCAAAAGGGACGTGTTTGCCGCATTGACAATGGCATCCACCTCCTGTTTGGTGATATCCCCTTCTACGATCTCTACTTTCTCTTTCATAAGATCACCCCTTTTGTCTTTTAGTCCTTTTATCATTCATGTCCAAAAACGGTTTTTCCTGCACATGCAGGGGGACGGGATGTTCTCAAAGTGGCGTATTTTGGCCCTGAGGCAGGACAGCCGAAGGGCCAAAATCCCGCAGTGAGCGGAGCCAGGGACGGCGAAGCGAACGAAACGAAGAGAATATGCCGGTCTCCCTGCCAACTGGCTTTCACATCCGTCAGGGCCCCCATATGATGGCTCGAAACGTCAATATCCCATAGAGGCAAAATGCTGTCGTGATGAGGTAGTAAAGCGCCCTTCCCCATGCGGTCCCGGTCTTTGGGAGAATGAGCACGCATAGTACAAACAGACCCGGGATAAACAGACCTGCCAGGACCGGATGCATAATCTTCAAAAGGGTCTGGATACCTAAGAAGAACCAGGGTCCTTTTACCATGTCCACGGCCGCATCAGGAGGTACATCCACATGGGGTTTCACGATCAGGGCATATAAAAATAGCCCCGCAGCCCCCGCAAACAAGGCTTTTTGGTCCGGAAGCCACTCACGGATATGCTCCCTGATAAGATAAATAAGCAGGATGGGCAGAAAAAAACAGTGATATAGATATGGAAGAAAAAAGAAATCCTCTCCCGGCACAATGAATAGTTTCGATAACCATTCTCCTGCAATGGGGATCGCTCTCAGAATATTCATAAAGATCTGCCCGGCAAAGAACCCTTCCTTGTCCCCTTTCAGAACAAACCCTGTAAACAGGACAAAAAAGCAAATGCACAGGGATAAAATAAGAAGGAACCATTGCCCTGTAGAATAGGAGAGGTATCGTTTCTTCAGGAAATGATCCAAGGTGTGGATCAGCATCAGGATGACAAACACCTGTCCTGAAATGTAATGGAATTGTCTGAAAAACCACCCATAGGGAACCAGCGTTGTAATCTCTTCCACGTTCTGAAACACGTTTCCCATTGGCCGATAATAAAAGGTCAGAATGATCCCCGAAATCAGGCACAGGATCAAGGCGGAAAGACCCAGGCGGGGCAGATAGGTGGATACTTTAGTGTTTTTGATTGGTGGCAAGATAGACCTTGCTCAAAGGGTTATGGTGACTATGATGTCTCCGTTGGCCTTTTTGGTCATTGGGACCCGGTAAAGGTCCTTTTTGGCCGGACCCGACAACCACTTACCCGTCACATCAAACACGCTTCCATGGCAGGGACAACTGAACCTCTGTGACACCGGATCATAGTTGAGGCTACACCCCAAATGGGTACAACGGTCCGAGAGCGCATAGTTTTCCGAGCCTTGCCTTAAAAGAAACACACCCTTTTTGAAATTGACAATCGAGGTCTGTTCATCCGGATGGAAAATAATCCTCTTCTTCCTGCTTTTTCTGAACTTCATAAAGGAAAAGGCCGGATAGGCCAGGATTATGGCCCCGATGGCATAAAAGATGCGCTTAATACCTTTGCCTATAAATTCTCTTCTTTCCATTTCTGTTCTGCAACTCTTCAGTAAACAAGGTGTTTCGGCTTGATGATCTTAATTTAGCTTGTTGGGTTTCCTTCGTCAACCCAACAAAATCCTCCCGCCCAAACCCTCTCCAACAGGGAAGAGGAAACCAGAGCATCAGCCTGCAGCAGACTACAGGGAATAAGCAAGTTTACAATTGACAATGTGATATGTTACTCGTACCTTTTTACTCAGTTCCGCTTCGCTCCACAATTGGCCTCCGGCCCGTAGGGCCTACGCCCCGGAGGGAATAATGGAACAATGGAAAAACGGAATGACGTGTTTGAAGGGCAAAGATTATGGAATTCCTTAAACAAATACCTTTCTGGACGATTCTGACAGCTACGGGGGTATTGCTCCTGGTGATCGGTGCGTGGTTGGTTGTGGAGCGGCTTCTGAATCCGACATCGTCACATCCGAAAGATCCGGACGTGACCGGCCGGATTACAGGTGTTTGCGGGGACACCATGGAGATTACTCTAAAAGTCAAAGACGGCTTGGTAACCTCTGCTGGCTACTGGGCCAGTGGTTGCGGACCGAGCTCGGCCTGTGGCGCCATGGCAACACAACTTGCCACCGGAAAACCGGTAGATGATATCCCTGAAATTGTTGACTACAAGGCCATTGAAAAGGCCGTAGGAGGTCTTCCCGATGACAAGTTACATTGCGCCCAGTTGGCTGCCGACACACTAATCGAGGCATTGCATCAATATTTTATCACACAGAGGCAGAAAACATCATGAACATCAGGCAAAAGATCAAAGAGGCATCCCTTGAATTGGCCGGAGACGTTATTGTCAGGGATGTTCGTATCGGACTCGTCTACACTGCAGTGCTACTTGACAATGGTCAATTGGGAGTCGCCTTTACCTTTCGTGGAGATTCAAAAGCGGGATGCAGTGTCTTTAAGGCCATCCGGCCCCTTGCAGGTAAAAAGGCATCTGAAATGTTAGCAATGTTGGATTCCACCGACAGGGTAGAATCGGCAGTGGCCCTTGCTACCTCCAATGCCCTTTCCAATATTATGAACGAGGACCCGCTTGAAGGGGACACACTTGAATACCTGGATATCCACCCCGAAGACAATGTGGCGATGGTCGGATATTTTGCGCCCCTGGTTCCTTTGTTAAAAAAGAGGGCCGGATCCCTAAAGATATTTGAGCAAATAGATCTGCCAAAAGGCGATCTTCTGCCCGAAAAAGACCTCTACAGGCAATTGCCCCACTGCCAGGTGGCCGTAATTACTTCAACATCAATTGTAAATCACACGATTGACGCTATCCTGAATGCCGCCCGGACATGCAGAGAGGTTGTCCTGCTCGGGGCCTCCACACCCATTCTCCCTGAAGTATTTGCGGACACCCCCGTGAAAATTTTGTCAGGCGTTGTGGTTACCGACAACGGAGAGATCATGCGTATCGTAAGTGAAGGGGGCGGCATGCGGCTGTTTAAGAACTATATCAGGAAAATCAATGTGCGAATCAGGTAGGGAAGTATACCCCCCATGGAAACGTCAAAGTCCGAATAGCAGATGAAGAAAAATCCCCCTCGGTCCCCCTTTAAAAAAGGGGGAAGATCATGCCCCCCTTTCTTAAATGGGGAATACCAACCTCCCCCCTTTTTTAAAGGGGGGATAGGGGGGATTTTAAAAATGGATTTTGACATTTGAACCGGAGACAATTTATGCCTTCTGAGGACCCGATTATAAGGCTCATTGGCAAGGAACCTTTTCAGTG